>NZ_JAAAYH010000042.1:0-35824 GCF_018035285.1 Streptomyces sp. MK37H
GGCCCACGCGCTCCGCACCCGGCCGTTCGCGGCATCGACCTTATGTCAGGAGTCACTTCACCATGTCGCGTATCACGGCGGTCGAGGTCTTCCCCGTGGCCGTGCCGTTCGCCCGGCGGTTCGTGCTGGGCAGCGGTGCCGTCGGCACCCCTGATCAGGCGGGATCGGTCATCTTCGTCAAGCTGACCACCGAGGACGGGGTGGTCGGCTGGGGCGAACAGCGCGCCCTGCCCAGCTGGAGCTATGAGACCGCCGAGACGATCGCCGTCGTCATCAAGCGCCATCTGGCCCCCATCCTGCTCGAACTCACCCCGTTCGACGTGGAGTTGTTCCACGCCCGGGCGAGCCGCCAACTGAGTCCCTCGGTGTCCAACGGCTTTCCGTTCGCCCGCGGCGCGGTGGACATCGCCCTGCACGACGCGGCCGGCAAACTGGCCGGGCTGCCGGTCCACGCCCTGCTGGGCGGCAAGCTCCGGGACACGGTGCCGCTCTGCTCGGCCATCGGGGTGGGCGAGCCCGCCGCCGTCCGCGAGCACGCCCACCAGTCCTCGGACTACACCGCCTACAAGGTGAAGATCGGCGGCGATCCCGCGGCGGACACCGCGGCCATCACCGCGGTCGCGGAGGTCGCCGCGGGCAAACCCCTCTGGCTGGACGCCAATCAGTCCTACCGGCCGACCGCCCTCATCCGCCTGATGGACGCGGTGCGCGAGGTGCCGCACCTGACGTGCGTGGAGCAGCCCGTGCCGGGCACCGACACCCTCGCCCTGCGCCGGGTCCGGGACCTGATCGGCCTGCCGGTTGCCATCGACGAGGGCAGCTTCACCGCCCAGGACCTGGCCCGCACACTCCGTCTCGACGCCGCCGATCTGGTGGTCGTGAAGATCTGCAAATCCGGCGGGCTGCGCAACGCCCTGAAGACCGCTCAGGTCGCCGTGGCGGGCGGACTGGAGGTGCTGGCCAGCGGGCTGACCGACTGCGGTATCGGCTTCGCGGCCGCGCTGCACCTCTTCAGCCAGCTGGAACTGGCCCTGCCCGCAGAACTGAACGGACCGGAGCTGCTGGCCGACCTCTACGTGGAGAACCTGGACATCGTCGCGGCCACCGCGACCGTCCCCTCCGGTCCCGGTCTCGGCGTCGAGGTCGACGAGGAACGCATCCGCGCCGAATCCCTGGACCTGGCCTGGTCCTGAACATCTGCGCACCCAGACCCAGCAGCGAGGAGACGACGATGTCTTCCAGCTTTTCCCGGCGTGCTCTGCTCAAGGGGGCGGCCCTCGGCGGGCTCGCCACCACGGGAGCCCTCAGCGGCTGCTCCTCCGGTCCGCCGCCGTCCACGGCCACCTGGTCCATGTGGTCCAGCAGCCCGGAGGAGAGCCGGGTCTGGGCCGACTTCGGACACTATGTCGAGCGGCGCATGCACATCAGATCGGCCTCGACCCTCACCCCCTCCGACGGCTATCCCACCAAGCTTGACCTGCAGCTCGTCAGCGGAACGGCCGGTATGGTCACCGCACTGAACGGCTGGCTGATCCCCACCTACGCCTCACGCGGCGCACACCGGCCGCTGGACGACCTCATCGCCGCGGACCCCGACTTCGACCTCGACGACTTCTACCCCGCCATCCGGTCCATCTCCACGTTCGCCGGCCACACCTACGCCATCGGCTTCGACGTGGCGCCGACCGTGCTCTACTACAACAGGACACTGCTGGAGCGGAACGGCGTCGATCCGCCGTCCCCGACCGAGCCCATGAGCTGGGACACCTTCCGGGAGCTGGCCATCGAGCTGAGCAAGCCGAAGGACCAGTACGGCTTCACCTGCGCCCCGACCATCGACGACCTGGTGTCCTGGATCTACTGCGCCGGTGGCGACGTCGTCGACGGGGACCGTGACACCAGCCCCCTGGACGCCCCCGAGGCCCTGGAGGCGATCCACTATGTGGTCGGCCTGTTCGTCAAGGACCGGGTCACCCCGCCGATCGACAATCTGGTCGCCCAGAACGCCTCCGGCACCGCCCTGGCCAACTTCCTCCAGGGCAACGTGGCATTCATGCAGAACGGCCCGTGGCAGGTGCTCAATGTCCGCAAGGCTCCCTTCACATGGGACATCGTGCCCTTCCCCGCGGGACCGGCCGGATCCACACCGCGGGTGTCGGGCTCCGGCTTCGCCATCCCCTCGGGCGTCAAGGACGACGACCTCGACCTGGCGTGGCGGCTGCTGAAGACCCTCACCAGCACGGGCGCGCTCAACATCTACGCACGGGCCGGGCGTAACAACCCCGCGCGGCTCTCCGCCGCGAGCGCCTTCGAACCGCCGCCCGCCAACCTCGGCATCGTCCAGCGGATCCTCGAGGGCGAGGTCGCCGGCGGCCATCCCTTCAACGTCACCACCAACTGGAACCGCGTCCGGCTGCTGCTGGGCCAGGACCTGCCCCGCGCCTTCCTCGGCCAGGTGAGCGTCCGCGACGCGGTCGACGGTGTGATGCCACGGCTGAACGCCCTGATGCGCCAGCACCGGGACGCCGTCCGCCAGGCCACCTGAGGAGGATCACGATGGCTGTCGAAACCCCCACCGCGGCGACCGCGCCCGCACCGCGCACCCCGCGCGGCCCGATGCGCCGCCCCCGGTTCTGGCGGCACGGCTCGGAGACGCTCGCCGCCTGGCTGTTCCTCCTGCCGAGCCTGGCCGGATTCCTGGTCTTCACCGCCGGACCGGTGGTCGCGGCCGGGGTGATCTCGCTGCTGGACTGGAACCTGTTCAGCCCGCCCCACTTCATCGGGCTGGACAACTTCGCCCGGCTCGGCCCGGACGCCACCTTCTGGTCGGCGCTCGGCAACACCGCGTACTTCACCTTCGTCAGTGTGCCGCTGACGCTGCTGGTCAGCCTGGGCCTGGCGCTGCTGCTCAACCAGGGGCTGCGGCGCATGGCGGTGTTCCGGTCGCTGCTCCTGCTGCCCTACGCGACGATCACCGTGGCGGTGGCCTTCGTCTGGGTCTGGCTCTACATCCCCCACGACGGACTGATCAACGCGGTGCTCGGCGTCTTCGGAATCGACGGCCCGGCCTGGCTGATCTCGGACGACTGGGCCATGCCCGCCCTGATCCTGATGAGCGTCTGGAAGAGCTTCGGCTTCGGCATGGTGATCTTCCTCGCCGGGCTGCAGGCCATTCCACAGCAGCTCTACGAGGCGGCCAGGGTGGACGGCGCCTCGCCCTGGCGGACCTTCCGCGCGGTGACGCTGCCCCTGCTGTCGCCCTCGGTGTTCTTCACCGTCGTCACCTCGATCATCGGCTCCTTCCAGGTCTTCGACCAGGCGCTGGTGATGACGGACGGCGGGCCGGGATCCAGCACCACCACGCTCGTGATGTACATCTACCGGACCGGATTCCAGAACTACGAGCAGGGCTACGCGGCCGCGCAATCGATGGTGCTGTTCGCCTTCATCGTCGTCATCACCGCGGCGCAGTTCCTGCTCCAGCGGAGGCTGGTGCACTATGACCTCTGACGTGCCCGCGCTCGCGGCCCTCGGCCGCTCGCCCGTGGCGGCCCGGCGACTGCTGGTGTTCACCTGTTTCCTGGTCACCGCGGTCACCCTGACCCCCATCGTGATGATGGTGCTGGTGGCCTTCCAGTCCGACACCGAGTCGATGGCGGCACGGCCGTCGTTCTGGCCCGGCAGCTGGCACCCGGAGAACGTCGGCCGCGCCTTCGACCTCGTCCCGCTGGGCCGCTATCTGCTGAACACCGTCTTCTTCGCCGGTGGCACGGCGCTGCTGGAGACGGTCACGGCGGCGCTGGCCGCGTACGCCTTCGCCCGGCTGCGCTTCCGGGGGCGGAGCGTGCTGTTCGGCGTCTATCTGACCACCTTGATGATCCCCTCGCAGGTCACGCTGATCCCGCAGTTCATCCTGGTGGCGAAGTTGCACGGGGTGGACACCTGGCCGGGGATGATCCTGCCGCACGCCTTCACCGCGCTCGGGGTGTTCCTGCTCCGCCAGTTCTTCCTGGGCGTGCCCCGCGACTACGAGGAGGCCGCTCGCCTCGACGGGGCGAACCGCTGGCAGACGTTCATCCGGGTGATCGTCCCGCTCGCCGTCCCGGCCATCGCCACCCTGGCGGTGTTCAAGTTCATCAGCCAGTGGAACAACCTGCTCTGGCCGCTGGTGATCTCCAACAGCGACTCCACCAGGACCGCGGCCGTCGGCCTCCAGGTGTTCCAGTCCACCAACGGCACCCAGTGGAATCTGCTGCTGATGGCGGCCGCCATCACCACCGTGCCGCTCATCGTGCTGTTCTTCCTCACCCAGCGCTGGTTCGTCAAAGGCATCACCATGAGCGGGCTCGGAGGCCGCTGACACCATGACATTTCTCTGGTCCGTGTTCACCAAACCGTGGTCCACGCTGCCCGGCGACGCCCTGGGCCGGCTGGTGTCCGGCCTCGGCTTCACCGGTGCCGAGATCCCGGTCCGGGACACCGCGTACGTCACCCCGGCCGAAGCCGGACGGCTGCTGCCGGAGTTCACCGCGCGGCTGCGGGCGGAGGGCGTCGAGGTGATCAGCATCGCGAGCGGTCTCCGCGAACCCGTCTTCGCGGCCTGCCGGGAGACGGGCGTGCCGATGATCCGGGTCATGGCCGAGCTGGGCCCCGACGGCTATGCCGCCTCGGTCCGGCGGGCACGGCAACGCCTGGAGGACGCTGCGCCCCTCGCCGAGGGATATGGCGTCCAGATCGGGGTGCAGCCGCACCACGGGAGCTATGTGTCCTCCGCACTGGGGGTGATGGACCTCCTCGACGGCCTGCCGGTCGAGCACTTCCGGGTCATCTGGGACGCCGCCCATGACGCGCTGGCGGGCGACGATCCGCGGGTCACCCTGCCCCTGGTCGCCGAGCGGCTCGGCATCGTCAACCTCAAGAACGCCATCCATGTGCGCACCGAACCGGCCGGTGAGGCCGTCGGCGGGAACTGGAAACCCTGGTTCGTGCCCGGCCCCGAGGGGCTGGCGGACTGGTCGGCGGCGCTCGGCCAACTGGCGGAGCTCGGCTTCACGGGCCCGGTGTGTCTGTCCGGGCAGTACTCCGACCCAGGGGTCCCGGTCGAGAAGCGCCTGGTGGCGGATCTGGCCGCGGCACGCGGCGCGGCGGGCGCCGTATGACCGGGTGTCCGCTGTCCCGAGCGGAGAGGGAGAACGTATCCCGGGGGGAGCGGGAGAACCCCGCGCCCCCGCTCCCCCCGGCTCCTCCTCCCAGAGGCTCCCAGGGTCTGTCGTCAAAGGGGGCGCCCCCTTTGACGACAGACCCTACGGCAGGCCGCCCGGGTCCGGGCCCCGGTAACCCGGACGGGACGAGGCGTCGATGCCCACCTCGTAGCGGATACCGGGGTGGAGGGTGTTGCCGTCGACCCGGGCGCCGGTCGAGTGGTAGGCGAGGCCGATGGCGTGGTGGGTGGGGGCGTCGAACCCATTGCCGGTGATGGTGGCGTTCCGCACGTCCTCGAACATCAGGGCCTGGGAGGCGCGCAGCGTCTCGCAGTGGTTGCCACTGATGGTGAAGTCGCCGGTGGTGCCGTGGCCGTCGCCCTCGCCGTCGTTCGGGCCCTCGGCCATCAGGCACATGTTGTCGATGTCCTCGCAGCGGTTGTTCTCGATGCGGACACGGTGGCTGGACGGGGTGTCGCTGGCGAAGGTCTGCATGCAGTCGGCGTGCCGGCCATGGCTGTTGTCGGTGTCGCGGACGGTGTTGCGCGCGATGGTCAGATCGTCGCCGAAGAACCGGATGCCGTCGCCGTCCCCGCCCCTCGGGCCGATCACGGTGTTGTTCCGCACGGTGACGCGGTGGCCGGTCAGCTCGATCCCGGGCGCTTCCGGCCGGACGGACCGGAACCCGTCCACGATCACATCGTCGGCCTCGATGGTGATGCCGTCCACGGCGTCCCCGCCCCCGGCGTAGGTGATCGGGCGCTCCCGGCTCCCGCCCTTGGTGATGACCAGCCGCTGCCGGGACAGATCGCCGTCGAAGCAGACGGTGTCCCCCGGCTTCGCCCGGCGCGCCGCCTCCCGCGGGGTGGCGACGTGCAGGGTGCAGCGCTCGGTTCCCCTCTCGGTGGTGAGCGACGCCGTCGGCCCGGCGGCGCCGCGCTCCTGGGACCACGACGGCCGCGCCAGGGCGGCCAGGAGGGCGAGGACCGAGACGGCGAGAAAGCCGAGGACGAGTCTCCAAGTGATCCGCATGGCGGGAACCGTAGAGCGGGGTCCCGGGGACCGGTCCCGCCGTCAGCCGTGCGTCGCCGGCGTCCGGTTCACCCCACCGTCACCGTACGCCCCTAGGTTCACTCCGACACATGGAAGGGCGTGATCCCCGATGGAGACGCACAGAGCGCAGCGAAAGAGACTCAGGTGCCGATCGGCGCTGGTCGGTGGGGGAGTGGCAGTGGCGATCGGCGGGCTGCTCGCCCCGCTTGTCGAGGCCCCCGCGGCGAGCGCGGCGCCACAGGCCGACGAGGTACGTCACCCCGTCACCTATGTGGACCCGCTGATCGGCTCCGCGGGCGGCGGCAACACCTACCCCGGCGCCACCCTGCCGTTCGGCATGATCGCCTGGTCCCCGACCAGCACCACCGGTGACCAGACCAATACCGCGGCGGCGAATGGCTATTCGTACGACACCACCCGGGTCCGGGGCTTCAGCCTCACCCATGTCAACGGGGCGGGCTGCCACCCCGGAGCCGCGGGCGATGTGCCGATCATGCCGTTCGTGGGCGAGGTCGACAGCTCTCCCACCGCCGACACCAAGGACCAGAAGTACGCCGCCACCTTCTCGCACGAGAAGGAGAAGGCCGAGCCCGGCCGCTACCGGGTGGGGCTCGACTCGGGCGCGGCCGCCGATCTCGCGGTGAGCGAGCGGGCCGGTGTCGCCGACTTCTCCTTCCCCCAGGACGCCCCGGCCCGTCTGCTGTTCCGCACCTCCAACTCGCTCAACGGCAGCGAGAACGCCCACATCGAGATCGACCGCGAGCGGCACAAGGTCACCGGCTGGGTGCTCACCGGCGCGTTCTGCGGACGGCGCGCCAACGGCGGGGAGAACAACCGCAAGACCTACTACCGCCTCTACTTCAGCGCCTCGTTCGACCGCGCCTTCTCCACCGTGGGCACCTGGGAGAACGACCGGCTCTCACCCGGCGCCACCACCGCCGACGGCGGCGAGGGCTATCTCACCGGCGCCGACCGGGCCGGGCGCGGCTCCGGCGGATACGTCGGCTTCGACACCGCGCGGGACAACGATGTCCGGATGCGGCTCGGCATCTCGTACGTCTCCCTCGCGGGCGCCGAGGCCAACCTGCGCGCCGAGATAGCGCCCCGGGCGGGCGTCGCCGACGTGGCCGCCGCAGGACGGGCCGCCTGGGACCGCCGACTGCGCGCCATCCGGATCAGCGGCGGCAGTGAGCCGCGCCGCACCGCGTTCTACACCGCCCTCTACCACGCGCTCCAGCAGCCCAACCTGATCAGCGACACCGACGGCCGCTACCCGGGCATGGACGGCACACCGCACCGTGTCGAGCGCGGGCAGACGGCGCAGTACAGCAACTTCTCCGGCTGGGACCAGTACCGCGCCCAGGTGCAGCTGCTCGCCCTGCTCCAGCCCAAGGTCGCCGGGGACTTCGCCCAGTCCCTGTTCAACTTCGCCCGGCAGAACGACGGGGTGTGGGACCGCTGGGTGCACATCAGCGGTGCCACCCATGTGATGACCGGCGACCCCTCCGCCGCCACGCTCGCCACCTTCTACGCCATGGGGGTGCGGAACTTCGACGCCAAGGGCGCCTTCGACTCTCTCTACCGCCAGGCCACCGTCCCCCACCTCGACGGGCTCTCCGACAAGGGCTGCCCGGGGCAGTGCGAGGGCCAGCGCCCGGGCCTCGCCCAGTACCTGGAATCCCGGTACGCCGCACAGGACGCCTGCCACTGCTGGGGCGGCGCCGCGGAGACCCTGGAAGACTCCGTCGCCGATGACGCGCTCGCCCGCTGGGCCCGGCTGCTCGGCCGCACGAAGGAGGCCGACGAGCTCGGCGCGCGCGGCGGCTACTGGCGCGATGTGTTCAACCCCCAGGCCACCGGCACGGCGGGCTACATCCAGGCCAGGAACCGCGACGGCTCCTGGGTGACCCCCTTCGACCCGGCGTCCGACCGGAGCTTCGCCCAGGGCAGCGCGGCCACGTACACCTGGATGGTGCCGCAGGACGTCCAGGGGCTCGCCGAGGCCATGGGCGGCCGCGAGAAGGCGGCGGCCCGGCTGGACGGCTTCTTCCACAAGCCCGACGGCTCCTGGTCGGTCCGCGGCGGCGACCCGCTCCGCTACGACCCCACCAACGAACCGGGCATCCACGCCCCCTGGCTCTACAACGCGCTGGGGCAGCCCTGGAAGACCCAGGAGACGGTGCGCCAGATCGTCACCACCGTGTACGGCACCGGGCCGAAGGGGCTGCCCGGCAACGACGACCTGGGCACCATGTCCGCGTGGTACGTGTTCGCGGCGCTCGGCCTCTATCCGCAGGCCCCGGGGCGTGCCGAGGCGCTGCTCACCGGTCCGCTCTTCCCTCGCGCGGCGATCGCCCCGGCGGGGCAGCGGCGCGCCCTGACCATCGACGCCCCGGACGCGTCCGACACCCATCCCTATGTGCACGCGGTGCGGGTGAACGGCCGGCCGCACGACACCTCATGGCTCGACGGCTCCGTCGTGCGCCAGGGCGGTTCGCTCTCCTTCGACCTGGCCGACCGGCCGGACACCAGCTGGGCCACCGACCCGGGCCGGCTGCCCCGCTGACGCGCCGGCTAGGCCGTCGCGTCGGCGAACGTGTCGGCGCGGATATGGGTCATGGGCCGGCCCACCACCCGGTACCTGCCGTTGGGCACCCGGTCGGACCGGGACACGTGCACGGTGAGCGGGCCGGCCCACTCATAGCCCTTGTCCTCCGCGTGGCGCATCAGATGATCCGTCAGCTCCTGCCCCACATGACAGCCACGCCGGGTGAGCTCCTCGTGGACCGCGTCGGCGAGCTCGACGTCATAGACGTTGGGCACGACCACCCGGGTCGGTCCGCACACCACGGTGTGGCTGTCGCATTCACGTTTCAGCGCGCCGAGGAGTTCGACGGGCTCGCTGCGGGCCACCTTGGCGAGCAGCGATGCCTCCCAGCGCTCTATCGCCCGTTCCCATCGGTTCAGCGTCTGCATGCCCTCCCGCGTTCCCGAAATGGATCACCTCATGCCCTTATCGGCGCAGCTCACCGTCATCGGCGCCGCTCACCGTCGCTACGGGTCCGCCGGAGTGTGAAGGTGTCCACGGGCTCGATACGGCCGTAGAGCCCGGTGACCGCGTAGTAGGTCACCGACATGGTGGTGGGGCCGCCCGGTCTGGTGCCGGGGTCGACGGTGAACGCGGCGAAGCCGTACGGGTTCACCCGGTCGCGCACCGCCGACCACGGGGCCGCCTCCGTCACATAGACCGGGGTTTTCCGGCCGTTCGCGCCGGCGTCGCCCACCCCGGTGATGACATTGCACCGCGGGGTGTCGAACAGGACGTCCATCGACGGGATCGAGGTGCCACCGCCACCGATGACCATGTGCACCGTTCCCTCGCCGGTGTCCACCAGATCGGTACGGGTGGCGGCGGGGGTCGGCGTCATCGTGTCGTTGGGCTCCCGGCCGCGGATCGGGTGGGAGCGCTCGTAGTGGTGTTCATGGCCGCAGACGACCAGGTCGACGCCGTACTTGTCGAAGAGCGGCAGCCACTCCTGCCGGATGCCGAGGTCGGCGCCGTTGCCCGGGTGGTCGGCCGTGGAGACGACCACCTGGTGCATGACGACCACGATCCAGTCGATGTCCCGGTCGGTCCGGGCCCGGGTGAGCTCGGCCTCCAGCCAGCGCCGCTGCGCCCCGCCGGAGTAGCCCCTTACATAGGTGTTTCCGGCGTCCTGAAGGGCCACGTCGTCGTTGGCCAGGCTCACGACGCGCACCGAGCCGACGGTGAAGGCGTACCACAGCCCCTGGGTCTCGTCGTCGCCGCCGTTGCCGGGCAGCGAGAAGTACGCCTGGTAGGCGGCGAACCCGATCGGCCCGTTGCCCAGCTCGTTCTCGTGGTTGCCGGCCGCGGGCATCCACGGCCGGAACCGCGAGGACCGGCTGGTCATGTCGAACCAGTCCGCCCAGGTGCGCAGCCGGTCCTCGGACAGATTGGCGTAGCACAGATCGCCGTTGATGAGGTGGAAGAGGGGCGCCACCCGCTCGACGGCGGTGGTCACGTCGTTGGCGTACGGCGAACCGAGGTTGTCGTTGAGATAGGTGAGCTTCTCGGTGATCTTCGGCGGCTTGGGACCGTTCAGCTTGCCCACCGTGGGCGTGCCCTGGTCGCCGAAGCTGGTGAAGGTGAACGGGGCCCGGCCGCCCGGCCCGGTGCGGAACGACCCCGCCTCCGGCGTCGCCCCGTCGTGGACGGCGGCGTAGACGTAGTCGGTGCCGGGGCGCAGCCGGCTCAGCCGGGCGTGGTGGACATACATGCTCTGCTGGGACTTGGCGTCCCGGTAGAAGGTGGTCCGCGCGGTGACCTCGGTGCCCATGCCATGGGCCGGGGTGCCGAGCATGACACGCGGCCGTTTCACCGGGACCGGTGTCTGCCAGGACACCACGACCTCCCGGGCGGCGTCGGCCCCGAACTGCAGATGCGGCCCGCTCACCGGTGGCATCCCGGACCCCTCCGGCCGGGTCCACAGCACCGGCGAGGCCGCCACCGCCTCCTGCTGGGACAGATAGGTGCCCGCACCGGCCGCCGCGGCGCCCGCCACGCCCAGCAGCCCCCGGCGGCTCACCCGGGACGTGGTGGATGTGGTGGCCGACGCTGCCGATGTGGTGGCCGTGTTCTTCGGTGTCGTCGTCATGGGGCGAAGCTCCCACGCACCCGCCGTCGCCGGACACCGTGGCGCCATGAACAGCACGGCACGGCGGGCTACCGGCGGGCGACCGGACGGCGAACCCCGACAACCATCTCGGTGGACGGTGGCGGATGTGCGTTGCCAGGGGCGGTGGCGGCGCCGCACGCTGGTGTCCGTGAGCGATCGGGACGAGGAGCTGCGCGGGCTGGACGCGGTACTGCAGGAGCTGCGCCACGCCCGCTACGGGCTGTACGGACCGCTGGTGCGGGAGCGCTTCCTGGGCGGACTGCCCGCCGGTGTCACCCCGACCGGCTACCGGGTGCTGCGCTTCATCGAGGCCAGCTCCCCACCGCCGCCCACCGTGTCCGACATCGCCGCCCTGCTGCTGTCCGACCGGGCCCGCGCCGTGCGGGTCGTGGACCGGCTGGCGGCGGCGGGGCTGGTGACCCGGGTGCGGGACACCGTGGACCGGCGGATACGGAGGGTGGCGCTGACCGACACCGGGCGCCGCCATGTCGCCGTGGCGGCCGCCCGGCGGACCCGGCTGCTGGGCGAGGCCATCGCGGACTGGCCGGACGAGGACCTCGCCCGGCTGACTGACTACCTGGAGCGGCTCAACGCCTCCGTGGCCCGCCATCTGCCGGTGTCCGGGGCGCCCGAGGGGGCCGGTGCGTCCGAGGCGCTCGGCGTGTCCGAGGCGTCCGACGTGCCCGAAGTGTCGGGCGATCGGTGACGCGCGGCCGGGACGCCACCGGCCCCGCGGCACCGCCGCGGGTGTGCCGCGCCGCGAGAGCGGCCGCCGGCTACGCCTTGGACGCCCGGAAGTTCCGGAACAGCAGATAGGTGTCGAGTATGTCCGACGAGGCGCTTTCGACCGAGCGGTAGATGCCCCACTTGGGCCGCTGGTAGTCGTCCTGGTCGGGCATCTTCACATTGGACATGCTGCCCTGGACCGCCACCGGGGCGCCGGATCCGGTGCCGTTGCGCGCCACGAAGGCCGCCTTGCCCTTCGAGCCGATGGTGAACGTCCACTCGATAGTGATCCACTTGTTGCGCAGCGGCGCGAGGTTGGTCGAGGCGATGTCCGGTGAGCCGGAGTTGGCGTACGCACGGGCCCGCAGCGTCTCCGTGCTGCCGCTGCGGCCCAGGTCCAGGGTGATGTACGGACCGCCGTTGTCCACCGGGGTCTTGGTCTGGAAGATGTGGGTGAACTTGCTGGTGCCGTGCAGCGAGGTGGGCATGAACATCTCGTAGCTGAGGCTCCACGTCTCACCGTCGCGCATCTTCAGGGCGGAGCCGTCCTGCACCATGCCCTTGGACTCGGTGCGCTGGCGGTCGCCGCCCCCGGTGGTGTCCCGGTCGTCCCTCCAGATGTTGAAGCGGTAGTGGTCACCGCCCTCGACGATCACGTACTTCCGGTCGGGGTGAGCGCCGCCGCGGTCGGCCTCGATGCCCTCGAACGCCTTGAGCCCGTCGCTGGACGGGTCAGGATGCCAGAGCAACTGCGCGGCCGCGGCGCGCGAGGCGGCGGAGGCCGGGGTGGCGCCCGAGGTCAGCTGCCCGAGGGCGATCGGTGCTCCGACGGCTGCGGCGGCCATCGAACCGAGGACCCGGCGGCGGCTCAACGGGTGGGGAGCGGGGGTTTCTGCCATGGTCGTTGACTTCCTTCCTGATCCGGTACAGGAGTGGCGTGCTCATGGCGCACCACGCACATTGGACCGGACCAAATGGACCGTCAAGGCTCACGGGCGGTTCTTTACCTGAGAATTGGTTCAGATAGTTGAACAAAACTGCCGCCTCTGGTGTGCATGGCGGCCCATCCGTCTCCCATCTTGAGCGTTTGTTCGGTCTTATGAACTCGTAGACAGTGTCTACGGATATCTGGTAGACAGTGTCTATGGCTGAGCGTGAGCAGGACACAGGTCTCCGGTCCCGGTTGGTGGACGTCGGAGTGGAGCTGGTGGACGAGGAGGGGGTCGGGGCCCTCTCGCTGCGGGAGATCGCCCGCCGGGCCGGGGTGTCGCACGGGGCGCCGCGGCGGTACTTCCCGACGCATCTGTCCCTGCTGTCCGCCATCGCGCGCCGCGGCTTCGAGAGCCTGGCCGCCCAGGCCGGTGAGGCCATCGCGGGCCATGAGGGCGATCCCCGCGAGCAGTTGACGGCGCTGGCGCGGAGCTGGCTCGACTTCGCGCTGACCAACCGCGGCATGTTCGAGCTGATGTTCCGTCACGATCTGCTGGCGAGCAACCACTTGGGCCTGCGGGAGACGAGCCTGCCGCTCTTCGCCACCCTCGTCGACCTGGTGGCCGGGGCGCGGCCGGACTCCGGCGCGGAGCCTCGGATCGTCGCGGGCGCGCTGTGGGCGAATCTGCACGGCATCGCCCAACTGTGGGGCTGGGGCAGCCTTCAGCTCGCGGTGGGAGCCGACGACCCCGAGCCGCTGTTGCGGGCCGCGCTCGACGCACACCTCGGCCCGGAGGCCCGATGAGCTCCCCGCGCGGACGGCGCTTCACCCTCGTCGCGAGCGTCACCGGAGCCGTGATCGTCGCCCTGGACGGCACCGTGCTGACCGTCGCCCAGCCCCGGTTGCAACGCGACCTCCATGCCACGTTCGCCCAGGTCCAGTGGACCAGCACCGGATATCTGATCGCCGTGGCGAGTCTGCTGGTCTTCGCGGGCCGCCTCGGCGACCGCTACGGCCATCGGCGTGTCTTCGCCCTCGGAATACTGGGCTTCGGCGCCGCCTCGGCGGGCATCGGGCTCGCGGGCGGCATCGGCTGGGTGATCGGACTGCGGGTCGTCCAGGGGGTTTTCGGGGCGCTGCTGCAGCCCGCCACCCTCGGGATGCTGCGGGCCGCGTATCCGCCCGACCGGCTCGGCAGGCCGGTCGCGGTGCGGACCGGCGCCATCGGGCTGGCGGCCGTGGCCGGTCCGCTGGTCGGCGGGGCGCTGACCACCCATCTGGGGTGGCGGGCGGTGTTCTTCGTCAATGTCGTGCCCGCCCTCGCCATGGGTCTGGCGGCACTCGCCGTCCGGGCCCCTTCGGCACTCGCCGTCCAGGCCCCGGCAGCACTCGCTGTCCGTGCCCCGGCGGCGCCCCGTGAGACTGCCCGGCCGCGGCTCGATCTGCCTGGCGCGGGCCTGCTCGCGGTGGCGCTGGCCGGGCTGGTGCACACGCTCGTCGGCATCCCCGAAACCGGCTGGACGGTGGCGACCGCGCTCGGGCTCGGGTGCGCCGTGGTGGCCGGAGGCGTCTTCGTGCGGCATGAGCGCCGGACGGAGGATCCGCTGGTGCCGCCGGGCGTGCTGGGGTCGGGCACCGCGGGCCCGGCGCTCGGTGTGCTGGTGGCCGCGTCGGCCGCGCTGTTCGGGGCGCTGTTCCTCGGCACGTACTACCTGCAGGACGTGCTCGCGCTGGATCCGCTGGCCAGCGGGGTTCGGGCGCTGCCGCTCGCGGTGATGATGGTGCTGGGCGCGCCGGTGGCGGCGATGCTGACGCGCCGTCAGGGCCCCCGCCGGACGGTGGTGGCGGGGATGGTTCTGGTGGTGGCCGGTGTGCTGCTGATGTCCCGTCTCGGCCGTGGCTCGGGCGCCGAGGTGATCGGTGGCTGCTTTCTCCTGCTGGGCGCGGGTTTCGCCACCGTGATGGTCACCGCGACCACCGTCGTCGTGCGGGACGCGTCCGTCGACACCGCCGGGGTGGCCGGCGGGCTCCAGCAGACCGCCATGAACATCGGGCCCGCGCTGGGAGTCGCCGCCGCGACCACGCTGATGAGCGTGGCCGGACGGGGCGACACCAGCGGACGGCCACCCGGCGACGGACCGCGCTGGGCGGCCGATGTCTTTCTCTCGGCGATGGGACCGGCGCTGACGGTCCTCGCGGCCGTGGCCGCGGCCGGTGCGTTGCCGGCCAGGAGGCTGCCCGGCCGGTCGGCGCCGCGGCGGCCCGAGGATCAGCCGGTGGAAGAGCTCCCGGACGGACCCCCGAGGTCCGATATCGCGTCCAGCGCCTGACCCCACCGCGGGTACCTCGCCACCTTCTTCAGATGCATGCCCATGACCCGTTCGCCGAGCGTGGGGTCCATGTCGTCCGACAGCTGGAACGCCGAGAGCTTCGCGATATGGGGAAGGATCTCGTCGTCGCCCGCGATGTGCACCGGGTCGTGCAGATACTGGTCCAGTGCCTCCAGGTCGGCCACCGCCGCGCAGTAGGCGTGGGTGAAGCCTTCGGCGGAGTCGCCGAGGAACTGGCCGACGACGGAGAACGAGACCGCCTCCACCGCGCCCGTGCGGCGCATCACCGCCAGAACCTTGGCCTTCTCCTTCTCCGTCGTGCCGTCCTTGAAGCTGAACCGCAACACATTGACCAGCATGGGTGGTTCCCTTCGTTGGATGAACTGATGAGTTCAAATTAATGGCCGCATCAGTCAATGAACAAGGGGGTTGGGATTCTTGAACCCATGAGTTCAGTTCGAGGTGTCGTGGGATACGATGCGCGGATGACGGCAGTGACAGCCTCGTCCGGGCGGAAGGTTCCGCGAGGGCGTATCGACAAGCGGCAGGCGATCCTTGACGCCGCGTTCACCGTCTTCGCGCGCCGGGGGTACGGACAGGCGTGTGTCCAGGAGATCGCGAATGAGGCGGGGGTCGCCAAGCCCACGGTGTACAACCATCTCACCGACAAGGAGACTTTGTTCCGCCATGCCATCGAGGCCGCCGCCGACGCCGTGATGGCGGAGAACCTCGCCGTCGTCGAGCGGCTGCGCGAGCCCGGCGACGATCTGCGCGCCGCCCTGGAGGACATGGCGTACCGGATGCTCCAGGTGTGCTGCGGTGAGCGTTCCCGTGCCCTGCGGCGGCTCACCTACGCCCAGGCGGCCGACTTCCCCGATCTGATCGAGACCGTCCAGGGGCGTACGGCCATCCGGCTCGGTGAGGCGCTGGCGGACCGGCTGGCCCGGCTGTCGCTGTCCGGGCGGCTGCGGCCGTGTGATCCGGCGCAGGCCGCGGAGCAGTTGCTCGCGCTGCTCACCGGCCCCATGGAGGTGAGGTCCCGGCTGGGCACCCGCAAGGTCTCCACGGCCGAGACGCGCACGGTCGCCCGGTCCGCGGTGGACACCTTTCTGCGGGCGTACGAAACCGCCGCCACCGGCCACCCCTGACCCGAGGGCCGGGGGACCGGTGGCGGCGGCGCGTGGCAGGTGTTTTCGGCTCAGTCGAGGGCGACCAGCAGATCGCCGCCCTCCACCTGCTGAATCGTGTTGATGGCGATGCGCGACACGGTCCCGCTCTTCGGTGCCGCGATGGTGGCCTCCATCTTCATCGCCTCGATCGTGCCGATGGTGGCACCGGCCTCCACCTGGGCGCCCTCGGCCACCGCCAGGGTCACCACACCCGCGAAGGGCGCCGCCACATGGCCGGGGTTGCTCCGGTCTGCCTTCTCGGTGGCCGGCACATCGGAGGCCGCCGAGGTGTCCCGCACCTGGACCGGGCGCAGCTGGCCGTTCAGCGAGGCCATCACCGTGCGCATACCGCGCTCGTCGGCGTCGCCGATGGCCTCCAGCTCGATCAGCAGCCGGACACCGGGCTCGAGGTCCACCGTGTACTCGTGCCGCGGGCGCAGCCCGTAGAAGAAGTCCTTGCTGTCCAGCACGCTGGTGTCGCCATGGGCCTGCCGGTGTGCCTCGAACTCCTTGGTCGGGCCGGGGAACAGCAGCCGGTTCAGCGTGGCCCGCGGATCCTTCTCCAGCTGCTCACGGTCCTCCGCGGACAGCTCCGCTGCCACCGGCTTGGCGGCGGCACGGCCCTCCAGCGCCTTGCCGCGGAACGGCTCGGGCCAGCCGCCCGGCGGATTGCCCAGCTCGCCGCGGAGGAACCCGATGACCGAGTCCGGGATGTCGTACCGGCCCGGCTGCGCCTCGAAGTCCTCCGGCGACACCCCCGCCCCCACCAGGTGCAGCGCGAGATCGCCGACCACCTTCGACGACGGGGTGACCTTCACCAGATGGCCCAGGATCCGGTCCGCGGCGGTGTACATCGCCTCGATGTCCTCGAAGCGGTCGCCGAGGCCGAGCGCGATGGCCTGGGTGCGCAGATTGGACAGCTGACCACCGGGGATCTCGTGGTGGTACACCCGTCCGGTCGGCGAGGCGAGGCCCGCCTCGAACGGTGCGTAGATCTTGCGCACGGCCTCCCAGTACGGCTCCAGGCCGCCGATCGCCTCGAGGTCGAGCCCGGTCGGCCGGTCGGAGTGGTCGGTGGCGGCCACGATCGCCGACAGCGACGGCTGGGAGGTGGTGCCCGCCATGGAGGCCACCGCGCCGTCCACCGCGTCCGCACCGGCCTGGACCGCCGCGAGATAGGTGGCGAGCTGACCGCCCGCGGTGTCATGGGTGTGGATGTGCACCGGCAGGTCGAACTCCCGGCGCAGCGCGGAGACCAGCTTCGCCGCGGCCGGGGCGCGCAGCAGCCCCGCCATGTCCTTGATGGCCAGCACATGCGCGCCCGCGTCCACGATCTGCTCGGCGAGCCGCAGATAGTAGTCGAGGGTGTAAAGCCGCTCCGAGGGATCGGACAGGTCGGAGGTGTAGCAGAGCGCCACCTCGGCGATGGCCGAGCCGGTCTCCCGTACCGCGTCGATCGCGGGCCGCATCTGCCCGATGTCGTTCAGCGCGTCGAAGATCCGGAAGATGTCGATCCCGGTGGCCGTGGCCTCCCGTACGAAGGAGGTGGTCACCTCGGTCGGGTACGGCGTGTAGCCCACGGTGTTGCGGCCGCGCAGCAGCATCTGCAGACAGATGTTGGGCACCGCCTCGCGCAGCTTGGCCAGCCGCTCCCAGGGGTCCTCGGCGAGGAAGCGCAGCGCCACGTCGTAGGTGGCGCCGCCCCAGCACTCCAGCGACAGCAGCTGTGGCACGGTCCGCGCCACCACCGGGGCCACGGCCAGCAGGTCCTTGCTGCGGACCCGGGTGGCCAGCAGCGACTGATGCGCGTCCCGGAAGGTTGTGTCGGTGACACCGATCGTGGGCGACTCGCGCAGCCAGCGCGCGAAACCCTCCGGGCCCAGCTCGGTGAGCCGCTGCTTGGAGCCGGCGGGCGGCTCGGTGTCCGGCACCGGGGGCAGCTTGGTGGTCGCGTCGATCAGATGGGGCCGCTCGCCGTGCGGCTTGTTCACCGTGATGTCGGCGAGATAGGTGAGCAGCTTGGTGCCGCGGTCGGCGGAGTGACGCGCCGTCAGCAGATGCGGCCGCTGCTCGATGAATGACGTGGTGACCTGCCCGGCCCGGAAGTCCGGATCGTCCAGCACCGCCTGGAGGAAGGGGATGTTGGTGGACACCCCGCGGATACGGAACTCGGCCACCGCGCGCCGGGCGCGGCCGACCGCGGTGGCGAAGTCCCGCCCCCGGCAGGTCAGCTTGACCAGCATCGAGTCGAAGTGGGCGCTGATCTCCGCACCGGCGTGGGTGGTGCCACCGTCCAGCCGGATGCCCGAGCCGCCCGGGGAGCGGTACGCGCTGATCATCCCGGTGTCCGGGCGGAAGCCGTTGGCCGGGTCCTCGGTGGTGATCCGGCACTGCAGCGCCGCACCCCGCAGATACACGGTGTCCTGGGCGAGGCCGAGGTCGGACAGCGTCTGACCGGCGGCGATCCGCAGCTGCGACTGGACGAGGTCCACATCGGTGATCTCCTCGGTCACCGTGTGCTCGACCTGGATCCGCGGATTCATCTCGATGAACACATGACGGCCGTCGCGGTCGAGCAGGAACTCCACCGTGCCTGCGTTGCGATAGCCGATCTCCCGGGCGAACTTCACCGCGTCCTCGCAGATCCGGGCCCGCAGCTCCGGATCGAGGTTGGGCGCGGGGGCCAGCTCGATCACCTTCTGGTGGCGCCGCTGCACCGAACAGTCGCGCTCGAACAGATGGATGACATCGCCCTGCCCATCGGCGAGGATCTGCACCTCGATATGGCGGGGCTCCACCACCGCCTTCTCCAGGAAGACCGTGGCATCGCCGAAGGCGGACTCGGCCTCTCGCGCCGCCGCCTCGATGGACTCGCGCAGCGTCTCCCGGCTCTCGACCCGGCGCATCCCGCGCCCGCCACCACCGGCGACGGCCTTGACGAACACCGGGAAGCCGAGCTCGTCCGCGGCCCGGACCAGCTCGTCCACATCGGTCGACGGCTCGGAGGAGCCCAGCACCGGCACCCCGGCCGCACGGGCCGCGGCCACCGCGCGCGCCTTGTTCCCGGTGAGCTCCAGGGTCTGCGCGCTGGGCCCCACGAACGTGATCCCCGCCTCCTCGCACGCGCGCGCGAGATCGGGGTTCTCGGACAGGAAGCCGTATCCGGGGTACACCGCGTCCGCGCCCGCCTGGCGCGCCGCGTTGACGATCTCCTCGACGGAGAGATAGGCCCGCACCGGATGGCCCGGCTCGCCGATCTCGTACGCCTCATCGGCCTTCAGCCGGTGCAGTGAGTTGCGGTCCTCGTGCGGGAACACGGCGACGGTTCTCGCGCCCAGCTCATAGCCGGCGCGGAAGGCGCGAATGGCGATCTCACCACGATTGGCGACCAGCACCTTGCGGAACATGCCCGATCCCTTCTACCTGCCCGGTACCAACACACACGCTTGTCGGCGAACCCTACTGCCGCCTGCCACGTGGAACGCCGGGGGTGTGATCGAGTTCTCGTGGACGGCGGGTGGCATGGCATCCGGTCCTCCCATCCATGGTCGCCGGGGATACACAGAGTGGCCCTGCGACCGCGCCGGGTGGTGCTATACATGGACCCGGAACGCCGCTTCAACGCTGGGATCGGTGGGGGATGGAGCCAGGAGCCATCGGCGTCGGGGCGCGTGCGGCCGCGGCGGCGGCCGGTCCGCTGATCCGCAGGCTGTTCGCCCAGCCGGCCCCGGGGGCCGAGCTGGTCCACCAGCCGGTGCGCATCTCCGGCCTGGTGGCCTGGCGGGGCGAGAAGCGGACCCTGACCGAGGACGACGTCCGCAAACTGGTCGAGGAGCTCGTCGAGCGCGCGGCCACCGCCAATCCCCGTGAGCCCGCCGTCCCCGAGGGCGAGCGCCAGGCCGTCACCGACGCGCTGACGATGACCCTGCTGGCCCTGGGCCATATCGGCATGAACGACGTCCAGGCCGTGCGCCTGGGGTACCGCACCCTGGCCCACACCCTCAAGAAGCGGCTCCCGCAGGCCACCCGCCAGCTCAGCTCGGACGGCACCCATCTCTACAACAGCCTGCTGGACCTCAGCTGTCTGCAGATCCTCCACTTCTTCAGCCAGCGCTCCACCTTCATCGCCCGCACCCTGGCCGAGGCCACCCAGCAGCTCCAGGAGCAGTCCCGGCAGCTCGGCATCCTGCTGGAGCGGGTCCCGCAGCCGGTGCGGGACGCCGGCTTCGAGCACCGCTACAGCGAGCACATCGTCGACAAGCACGGCATGCTCCGCATCCTCGGCCTCAGACTGCGCCACCAGGAAGGCGACAGCTGGCCCCTGGACGCCGCCTATCTGAGCCTGGAGGCCACCGCCCCCGAGGGCCCCGCGCCCGAGGGGCCCGCCCATGGCCTCGGCGCCTATCACCACCCCCGGCCCACCTCGGTGGCCCCGCGCCGGGTGGAGATGCTGCTCCAGGGGCAGCGCCGGGTGCTGCTGCGCGGCCACGCCGGATCGGGGAAGACCACCCTGCTGCAGTGGCTCGCCACCACCACGGCCCGCCGCGCCTTCCCGGCCGAGCTCGACGAGTACAACGACTGCGTCCCCTTCGTCCTCCAACTGCGCACGCTCACCCGGCGCGAGGCGCTGCCCAGCCCCTCCGGCTTCCTTTCCGCGGTGGGCAGCGTCCTCGCCGACGCCCAGCCGGACGGCTGGGCGGTCCGCACCCTGGAGTCCGGGCGCGCCCTGCTGCTGATCGACGGGGTGGACGAGGTGACCCAGCACCACCGGGAGCGCACCCGGGAGTGGCTGCGCGAACTGCTCGCGGCCTACCCCGATGTGCGCTGTCTGGTGACCGTGCGCCCCTCCGCCGTCCAGGACGGCTGGCTGCGCCGCGAGGGGTTCGCCGAGCTGTGCCTGCTGCCCATGGGGCGCGACGACATCGCCGCGTTCATCAGGCACTGGCACCGCGCGGCACGAGCCGAGTCCGCCGGTGAGCAGGAGCGCGCCCGGCTCGACGCGCTGCAGGCGGCGCTCACCGAGACCGTGGCCGTCAACCAGAGCATCGCCCGGCTCGCCGAGAACCCCCTGATGTGCGCGCTGATCTGCGCCCTGCACCGGGACGAGCAGGCACGGCTGCCACGGGACCGCAAGGGGCTCTACGAATCGGCGCTCGAGCTGCTGCTCGTCCGGCGGGACGCCCACCGCAGCATCGACGCCCCCGAGGGCATCCACCTGTCCAAGGAGGCCCAGCTGCGGCTGCTCTCCCGCATCGCCGCCTGGTTCACGCTGCAGAAGCAGTCGGAGGCCGAGCAGGAGGACGTGGTCGAGGGCGTCCTCGCCGAGACGCTCCCCTCCATCCGGGAGGCCCAGGAGCAGGGCGGACCACAGGAGATCTTCCGCTATCTGCTGCTGCGCAGCGGGCTGCTGCACGCCCCGACCGAGGACTCGGTCGCCTTCATCCACCGCACCTTCCAGGACTACCTGGGCGCCAAGGCGCTCCAGGAGACCCGCTACTTCAACACCATGGTGCGCAACGCGCACGACAACCAGTGGGAGGACGTCATCCGCATGGCGGTCGCCCACGGGGACCGCAAACAGTGCGGTCAGCTGCTGCGCAAGCTCATCAAACGCGGCGACGACGTGCGCAGGCACCGCCACCGCCTGCATCTGCTGGCGGCCGCGTGCCTGGAGCACGCCACCGAACTGGACCCCGAGGTCCGGCGGGATGTGGAGGAGCGGATGGCCTCGCTCATCCCGCCGCGCACCATCGAGGACGGACACACCCTGGCGGCCGCCGGATCCGTGGTGCTGGATCTGCTGCCCAAGGAGCCGGACGGGCTGGGGGACGTGGAGGTGGCGGCCGTGGTGGCCACGGTCTGCCGGATCGGCGGCGAGCCCGCCCTGGGCCGCCTCAAGCGGTTCCGCCACCATCCCTCGCCCGCGGTCCACGGGCAGTTCATCGAGGCGTGGGACACCTTCGACTGCGGACTGTTCGCCCAGGAGATCCTGTCCCACCTGCCGGAGAACTCCCTGTTCACGGCGAGCTCCCGCGATCAGCTCCATGAGCTGCGCCGGATGGGCGGCCGGGCCACCATCCAGTGCACCGGTCCGATCAGGACCGTGGACTTCGCCACCGAGCTGGTGCCGGACCTCCTCAAGCGCCTCAGCGTGTTCAACAACCCCCTCCTGGACGACCTGGCCTTTCTGCACACCCTCCCGCGGCTCACGGAGCTGATGATCGGCCACTGCCCGGAGGTCAGAAGCGTCGAGCGGCTCGCCGGCCTTCCCATCGCCCTCCTCGCGCTGTACGCGACCACCGCGCTCGAGGGCATGGAGGCCCTCGGCACGCTGACCGCCCTGGAGACGCTGGCGCTCGATCTTCCACTGCCGTACGGCGCGCTCGGCGATCTGCCCGTGGACGCGCCGCTCACCGCCCTCTACATCGGCCCGGCCACGTATGCCACCTCCGGGATGCGGGGCATCGGGCGATGGCCGACCCTGCGGCACATCTCGCTCTTCGACTCGGTACGGCTCTCGCCGGCCGACCGGTCCGAGATCCTCTCCCTGCCGCAGGTGGAGTCCCTCAGCCTCACCGGGGAGAGCGTCGCCCGGATGCGCGAGGCCGTGCCGATGCCGGGCATCTCCCATCTCTCCCTCGCGGGCGCGGTGGAGGCCGAGGACCTCACCCCGCTGCGTGACGCGTTTCCGGGGCTGCGGCGGCTGTTCCTGTCCTGGCGCCCGGGCCAGGGGCCGGTGGTGGACCTGACGCCGCTGAGCGGGATGCGGGAGCTGATCGTGCAGGTGAGCAATGCCGAGGTGGTCAAGGGTGTGGGCCGCTTCCCCGACGGCCGCGCCCTGGTGGTCCCGGCGCCGTCGCGCTGAGCCGGGCGCCCACCGGCGACCGGCTCGGCCACTCTCGTATGAGGAACCGGGCGCCCTCGTACGGGACCGGGGCTCTACGGTCTACGGGGTCGGGCTCACCACTCGGCGAGCGAGCCGTCCGCGTGGCGCCACACCGGATTCCGCCAGGCGTGGCCACGGCGGTCGGCGGCGCGCACCGCGGCCTCGTCCACCTCGATCCCGAGCCCTGGGCGGTCGGTGCGCGACAGCTGACCGGCGGTGAACCGGAAGGGCTCCGGATCGGCCACGTAGTCCAGGAGTTCGGCGCCCTGGTTGTAGTGGATGCCGATGCTCTGCTCCTGGATGAGGAAGTTCGGGGTGGTGAAGGCCAGCTGCAGACTGGCGGCGAGTGCCACCGGCCCGAGCGGGCAGTGCGGGGCGAGCTGGGCGCCGTGGGGCTCGGCGAGGGCGGCGATGCGCCGCAGCTCGGAGATGCCGCCCGCATGCGAGATATCGGGCTGGAGGATGGCCACCCCGGCCCGCAGCGGGGCGATGAACTCGCGCCGCGAGTACAGGCGCTCACCGAGCGCGATGGGGATGGGGGAGGCGTTCACCAGGTCCGGGACGATGTCCATGTGCTCGGAGAGCACCGGCTCCTCGACGAACAACGGCGCCGCCTCGGCGAGCAGCGGCAGCAGCCGGCGGGCGTTGGCGGGGGAGACCCGGCCGTGGAAGTCGAGGCCGAAGTCGCGGTCGTCGCCGAGGACCTCACGGGCGGTCTCGGCGCGGTGCACCGCGGCGCGTATCTCCGCCCGGGTGGCGACCGGGGTCATCCGGCCGGAGCCGTTCATCTTGACGGCGGTGAACCCCGCCTCGATCTGCGCGGTGAGCGCGTCGCGGATTGCCTCGGGCTCATCGCCGCCGATCCAGGCGTAGGCGCGGATCCGCTCCCGCACCGGACCGCCGAGCAGCTGGTACACCGGTACGCCGTAGTGCTTGCCCTTGATGTCCCACAGCGCCTGGTCGAGCCCGGAGACGGCGCTGGAGAGGACCGGTCCGCCACGGTAGAAGCCGCCCTTGGTCATCACCTGCCAGTGGTCCTCGATCCGCATCGGGTCCTGGCCGATCAGATACTCCGTGAGCACCTCGACCGCGGCGCGGACCGGCTCGGCCCGCCCCTCGACCACCGGCTCGCCCCAGCCGATCACCCCCTCGTCGGTCTCCACCCGGACGAACATCCAGCGCGGCGGGGCCAGGAATGTCTCGATACGAGCGATCTTCACGGGCGGTGTCCTTCCCTGGGAGGGGCGCGGCTGCGAGAACAAACGATAAATAACGAGAACTTCGCATGCCTTCGGGGCCGAAAAGGACCTTGTGTCACGCCATGGCGAGTTCCGGCGATTCCGCCCATTATGCCGCCATGGCAGCAAACCTGACGCGTCGTCACATACTTGGTCTGGCCGCCCTGCAGAGCGCGGCGGCCCTCGGACTCACCCGTATCGGCCTCACCCCGGCGGCCGCCGCCGAGAGCGCCGACCACTTCCCCGCCGTCGTCATCGGCTCCGGCTACGGCGGGGCCGTGGCCGCGCTCCGGCTCGGCGAGGCGGGCATAAGAACGCTCGTCGTGGAGATGGGGCGGTTATGGGACGACCCGGGCCCGGACGGCCGGGTCTACTGCTCGATGACCGCCCCCGACCAGCGCTCCATGTGGTTCAAGAGAAGAACCGAGGCACCCCTGTCCACCTTCCTGTGGCTGGACGTCATCAATAAGGACATCACCCCCTACCCCGGTGTCCTGGACCGCGTCCGCTACCCCGGCATGTCCGTCTACGTGGGCCGCGGGGTCGGCGGCGGCTCTCTGGTCAACGGCGGTATCGCGGTCACCCCGCCACGCTCGTACTTCCAGCAGATGCTGCCGCAGGTGGCCGCGGACCCGATGTACGGCACCTACTTCCCGCTGGCCAACCGCATGCTCGGCGCCACCACCGTGCCCTCCGCGTGGTTCGAGGCCACCGAGTGGTACACCTACGCCCGGGTCGCCCGCGCCCAGGCCGCCAAGGCGGGCCTGAAGACCGTCTTCGTGCCCAACGTCTACGACTTCGACTACATGCGGCGCGAGGCCGACGGAACGGCGACCAAGTCCGCGCTCGCCCAAGAGGTCATCTACGGCAACAACTTCGGCAAGCGCGGCCTCGACAAGACCTATATCGCCGCCGCGCTCGGCACCGGCAAGGTCACCCTGCAGACGCTGAGCCGCGCCCGCGCCCTGCGGCGGGCGCCGGACGGCACCTATGTCCTCACCGTGGACCGCGTCGACACCAGCGGCACCGTCGTCGCCACCGACGAGATCACCTGCCGCTCGCTCTTCCTCGGCGCGGGCAGCCTCGGCACCACCGAACTCCTGCTGCGCGCCCGGGAGACCGGCGCCCTTCCCGAGCTGAGCGCGGAGGTCGGCCGGGGCTGGGGCGGAAACGGCAATGTCATGCTCGGCCGCGCCAACCACGTATGGAACCCGACCGGCGCCCATCAGTCCACCATCCCGGTGATGGCGATCGACGACTGGTCCAACGCCACCAATCCGGTCTTCGCCGAGATCGCCCCGCTGCCGGCCGGCCTCGAGACCTGGGTCAGCCTCTACCTCGCCATCACCCGGAACCCCGAGCGTGCCACCTTCACCTACGACGCGGCGAAGGACACCACCGTACTCAATTGGACCCGCGCCCAGAGCGCGCCCTCCGTGGCCGCGGCCAAGGCGCTCTTCGACCGCGTCAACTCCGCCAATGTCACGATCTACCGCTATGACCTCTTCGGCGACACCCGGGCCTTCGCCGACGACTTCTGCTACCACCCGCTGGGCGGCTGCGTCCTGGGCCGGGCCACCGACGCGTACGGCCGGGTGAGCGGCTACGACGGGCTCTATGTGACCGACGGATCCCTCATCCCGGGCTCCATCGGCGTCAATCCGTTCGTCACCATCACCGCCCTGGCCGAGCGCACCATGGCCCGGGTCCTGGCCGAGGACCCCGTCGGTGGCCGGTGACCCCGCCGGGGGCGTGCCCGCGCCGTCAGCCCAGGGCCCGGTCCAGGTTGAACGCGGCGCTGATGAGCGCGAGATGGGTGAACGCCTGCGGGAAGTTGCCGATCTGCTCACCGGTACGGCCGATCTCCTCCGCGTACAGCCCGACATGGTTGGCGTACGTCAGCATCTTCTCGAAGGCCAGCCGCGCCTCGTCCACCCGGCCGGCCCGGGACAGCGCCTCGACGTACCAGAACGAGCAGATCGAGAAGGTGCCCTCCTCACCACGCAGCCCGTCCGGACTCACCGTGGGGTCGTAGCGGTACACCAGCGAATCGGCCACCAGCTCCTCGCCCAGCGCGTCCAGGGTGGACAGCCACTTGGGGTCGGTGGGGGAGATGAATTTCGACAGCGGCATCATCAGCAGCGAGGCGTCGAGCACCTCCTCGCCCTCGCGCTGCACGAAGGCGCGCCGCCGCGGCGACCAGCCGCGGCGCATGATCCGGCGGTAGATGTCATCGCGCGCCGTCGACCAGCGGGACATGTCCGCGGGCAGTCCGCGGTGGCGGGCGATGCGCATCGCCCGCTCGATCGCGACCCAGCACATCAGCTGCGAGTACAGGAAGCGCTGCGGACCGGCGCGGGTCTCCCAGACGCTCATATCGGGCCGGTCCCAGTTGTCGCACACCCAGCCGACCAGCGTGCACACGGCGTCCCAGTGGTCGCTGGACAGCGGCTGCCCCCACTTGTCGTAGAGGTAGAGGGAGTCCACCAGCGCCCCGTAGATGTCCAGCTGGAGCTGGTGGACCGCCGCATTGCCGACCCGGACCGGGGACGAGCCCAGATGCCCCTCCAGATGGGAGAGCATCTGCTCGGGGATCTCGCTGCGGCCGTCGATGCCGTACATGATCTGCAGCGGGCCGCCGGGGCCGTCCCCCAGGGTGATGCCCTCGGACAGGAAGCGCACGAACGCCTCGGCCTCCTGGGTGAAGCCCAGCCTCAGGAGTGCGTAGATGCAGAACGCGGCATCGCGGACCCAGAGGTATCGGTAGTCCCAGTTGCGCTCGCCGCCGATCTGCTCGGGGAGGCTGGTCGTCGGGGCCGCCACGATGGCGCCGGTCGGCGCGTAGGTGAGCAGCTTGAGGGTGAGCGCCGAGCGGTGCACCATCTCCCGCCACCGCCCGCGGTAACGGGACTGCGCGAGCCAGCGGCGCCAGTAGCGCACGGTGGCGTCGAAGAGCTCCTCCGCCTCCGCCTGCGGACAGTGCCGCGGCTGCACCATACCGCCGATCCGGTCCAGCGCGAACACCGCGGCCTCGCCCTCGACCAGCTTGAACGTGGACACCGCATCGGGCCCGTCGATCTCCACGGTGACGCCGGAGGTCAGCGCCAGCGACAGCTCCGGGGACTCGAAGATCGTGAGCCCCTTCTCGGTGCGCACCGTGTGCGACTGCCGGCCGTAGTCGAACCGGGGCGCCACCCGAGCGGTGAAGGGCAGCGATCCGCGGACGCACAGCACCCGGCGGATCAGCCGGTGCCGGTCCGCCTCGCGCGAGTCGTCCACGATCGGCATGAAGTCCTGGACCTCGGCGACCCCGTCGTCCGCGAAGAAGCGGGTGATGAGGATGTTGGTATCCGGGAAGTAGAACTGCTTCGTCCGGGCGGGCACCTCGGGCGTGAGCCGGAAGGAACCGCCGAGGTCGGCGTCGAGGATCGACGCGAACACACTGGGGGCGTCGAACCGGACCGGGCAATACCAGTCGATGGTGCCGCGCGTGTCCACGAGCGCGGCGGTGCGCAGATCGCCGATCAGACCGTGCTCGGCGATCGGCACATAGCGGGACGCGTCCGTCGGGCGGCGGATGCTCTCGGCGACGGTCATCGGAACCTCCCGCGCGGGCTGGCAGCCCTTGGGCGGCGCGGACTCTCACTTCACCATACGACCGGCGGCCCGGTCCGGCGCAGCGCCCGGCCCGCCAGGGCGGCCCCCGCGCCCGTGCCGCACGCGGGCGCCGCTTCCGCGTCACCTGTCGTCACCGTGTGTGGTCGCGGGAACCGGATACCCGGCAGGGTCCCCGGCCCTCAGCGCAGGGCGGCCCTGGGGGCCGCCAGCCAGGACGCGACCGCCGCCGCGATGGGCTGACCGGTCTCGAGTTCGACAAAGCCGAATTGGCCGCCCTGGTTGCACTCCAGGAACCACCACACGCCCTCGGCGTCCTCGGCGAAGTCGAAGGCCCCGTAGGCAAGACCGGTGAGCGTCATGTACTCATGCACGGAGCGCACGATTCTGGCGGGCACGTCCACCGGTTCCCAGCGGTGTCCATGACAGCCATAGCGTCCGTCCACCTGGCCGGAGGCGGCGGTCTTGCGCGCGGCGAATAACTGGCTGCCGACGCAGATCAGCCGGATGTCCGCCGCTTTGGGAATGTAGCGCTGAAGAAGGGTCGCCCCCGCCGCGACATCGGAGAAATCCGTGTCCGGTCCGATACGGGTGGTAGGCAGCGCGACCGGTGGATCGACGGACGGCGGACCGGAGGCGGATTTCACCACGATGTCCGAGTACTGGGCGGCGAAATCGCGCGCCGCGCGCGGATAGGTGGTGACAAGGGTTGAGGGCACGGCGAAACCGCTGTGCTGGGCGACCCGCAACTGGAAGGGTTTGTGGCGGGCCGGTTCGGCGGCCGCGGGATGGTTCATCCAGCGTGCCGTTGTCGCGTAGAGCATCCCGTACAGGGCCTGTCCGCACTCGGCCGTCAGCCACTCCGAGGGATTCGCCGCGTGCGCCGCCGGCCGCCCCGGCCTGCGCACCCAGATGGACCGCACACCGTGGATGCTGACGAGGCGTCCCTCGGTCGACAGAAATCCCGTGAAGTCTCCACGGTCGAATTCGACCGACAGGGCTGCCTGATCCGGAAGGTCGGCCGGATCGAAACGCACCAGAGGGACGCCTTGTTCGCGCAGCTCCGCCACCACCAAGTCGGCAGTGACATCCTGGCGACAGGTCAGGATGAGTACCGTCATCGACGTGTGTGCAGGTCAGTCGTCGAAGTGCGTCTTGGAGCCGGCTGTGGACGTGGTCGTGCCGGTCGCCAGCAGCACCGCTCGATCGGCGATGGCCGGACGGCCGTCGGAGAGGACATTCAACTGCAGGGCGGCGTTATAGGCGTAGGGAACACTGGCCGACGACCGCTCGGCGGGGATTGCGTGCTTCAGTACGAAGGGCTGCATGAGTGACCTCTTGGTGCTCCATGTATTCGTCTATCCACCACGCAACAGTACGTACTAAAAGTCTACGGCACTCACTAGCGACGATTTTGTCCTGTGTAGGGCGATATGAAGTGTGTCACAGGCTTCGAAGGCAACATATGCCTCAGGAATTGCGTCTTCGAATAGTCGGCCTGTTCCGGGGGAGCACCGGGTCCGCCTCGGTGTTCCGAGGCGGACCGCCGGGCTTGACCGCCCGTCGGGTCAGGACGTCCGTCCGCCCTCGCGGTGGGTGACGCGGATCTTCGACTGGCCGTGCGGCAGCTCCTCCCAGTCCGCCATGAACCGCGCCGCCAGGCCGTGTTTCTCCGCCAGCGCGATGAGCGTCTCGGTGCGGTAGTAGAAGTCCTCCCGCAGCACCTGGTGTTCCACGCCCTCGGTGCGGTCGAAGGTGAAGTCGAACCAGCCGCCCGGCGCCATGACGCGGCCGACATGGGCCAGGCATTCCTCGATGACCGGCAGTGGCGAGTGCGAGAACACGCTGTGCGCGTGCACCACGTCGAAGTGGGCGTCGGGCAGGAACCGCAGCGTCAGATCGCGGACCGGGGTGAGGGTGGGCAGGCGGCCCTGGAGCCCCTGGCGCACCAGCGTGTCCTGCGCGGCCGCCAGGATGTCGGGCGAGATGTCGATGCCGTAGTAGTGGCCCGGTTCCAGATGGCTGATGAACCGCCAGCCCGCCCGCAGATTGCCACAGCCGATCTCCAGCATCCGGTGCTCCGGGCGCAGACCGTGGCCGAGGAGATAGTCGAACTGCATCGCGCCCAGCGCCAGCCACCGCTCATGGCTGTGGCTGCCGACCGCCGCCTCCGGACTGGTGCGGGTGTCCGACCGCATCACCGCGCGGTAGTACGCGACGTGGTCCGGATAGCGGTAACGCAGCCAGGCGTCCCGGGTGGCGCGGACCAGATGGCGCGGTACGCGCTGCGGATGGCGCAGTGCGTAGGAGACCCGGTGGCCGAGGGCGGAGCGGTTGACACTGAGGTTCTTGGCGGGCATGGGGACTCTCTCGTGCTGGTGGTGGGGACGCGGCGGCCTGGCGGCCCATGCGTTCCCGCGTCGTCGTGGTCGGTACCAGCCTCGGCGCCGTGGCGGCGGCGGGGATCGGCGGAGCGGCCCCGGTCAGGAGGCGGTCCGGGTGATCGCCGTATCAACCGATCGGATGATGCGGCGTCCGGTCCGGCGCGTTAGGACTGGCTGCGGGAGTGAACCGAGGAGCAGGGGAGGGGCCGGGGTGCGGTCGGCGGTCAGGGTGGTCGGGCGGTCCGGGTGGACCCGGTGGCCGGGGGTGTGGTCGGCGTGGTCCGGGCGGTCCGGGTCCGACGGGCCGGACGATCCGGACGAGCGGTGGCTGACGGCGGTCCTGCACATCGCGTTCTTCCTGCTGCTGGGGTCCTCGCTGGTCCGCTATCTGATCCGCGACACCGGGGGCGCGCCCAACGGCTGGGTCATCGCCCTCTTCGTGGCCTTCGGCGCGCTCTATCTGCCCGGCCGGTGGCCGGCGCCCGCGCCGAGCCACGGCGGCCGGCCCTCCGGCCGCTATCTGGGCTGGCTGACCGCGGTACTGGCCGCATGGGTCGCGTTGCTGGTCCTCGCGCCGAGCGCCGCCTGGTGTGCCATGCCACTGTTCTTCACCGGTCTGCACACCCTGCCCACCCGGTTCGCGGTGCCCCTGGCCGCCGTGCTCACCGCGCTGGTCGTCGCGTCCAAACTGCGGTTCATGCACGACGGCTTCGACCCCAACGCGCTGATCGCGCCGCCTGCCATCGCCGCCGTGGCCGCCGCCGTCCTCATCCATCTGCGGCGCCAGTCGGCCCGGCAGCGGGTGCTGATCGACGATCTGGTCCGCACCCGCCGCGATCTGGCCGCGACCGAGCGGCGGGCGGGGATTCTGGCCGAGCGCCAGCGGCTGTCGTCGGAGATCCACGACACCCTCGCCCAGGGCCTGTCGAGCCAGCGGATGCTGCTGCAGGCCGCCGACCGCACCTGGGAGACGGACCCGGAGGCGGCCCGGGGACATATGCGGAACGCGGCGGAGATCGCGTCCCGCAGCCTCGCCGAGGCCCGCCGGTTCGTCCAGGACCTGGCCCCGGCCGACCTCGCCGAGGGCTCGCTGGCCCAGGCGCTCGGCGCGCTCGCCGAGCGGGAGAGCGGTGCCGGACCGGCGGTGGACTTCCGGCTCGACGGGCCCCTCGGCCCGCTGCCCGAGCGGGTGGAGGCGGCGCTGCTGCGCATCGCCCAGGGCGCGCTGGCCAATGTGCGGGAGCACGCCGGGGCGAGCCGGGCCGCGCTCACCCTGACCTGCCTGGGCGACCAGATCTGTCTGGACATCGCCGATGACGGCCGCGGCTTCGAGACCGACGCCGTCCGGGCCGCCGACGCGGACCGGTCGCGCGGCCACGGACTCCCCGCCATGCGGGCCCGCGTACGGCAGCTGGGCGGCACGCTCACCGTCGAGTCCGCACCGGGCGAGGGGACCGTCGTCTCGGCCGCGATCCCCGTCGAACCCGTTCCCGCCCTCGTCCCCGACCGCTCCGTGGAGGCCACGCCATGAGCCCGACCCCGTCCCCGACGCCGTCGGCCACCCCCGCCATCCGGCTGCTGCTCTGCGACGACCATGCCGTGGTGCGGGCCGGGCTGCGGGCGCTGCTGGCCAGCACCGACGGCATCGAGGTGGTCGGCGAGGCGGGCAGCGGCGAGGAGGCCCTCGCCATGGCCACCCGGCTCCGGCCCGATGTGGTGCTGATGGATCTGCAGCTCGGAGAGGGCATGGACGGGGTGACCGCCACCCGGCGGCTGGTCTCCGGCGATCCGCCCGCGCCCCGCGTCCTGGTGCTCACCATGTTCGACACCGACGCCGACATCACCCGTGCCATCGAGGCCGGGGCCACGGGCTATCTGCTCAAGGCCGAGCGGCCGGAGGAACTTTTCGCGGCGATCCGGAACGCTGCCTCCGGCCGTACCGCGCTGTCGGCCCCGGTCGCCGACCGGGTGCTGGCCCGGATGCGCAGCCCCCGCCCCGGGCTGTCCGAGCGGGAGCGCGACATCCTCCGGCAGCTGGCTCGCGGCCTGGGCAATCGGGAGATCGCCCGGGCGCTGTTCATCAGCGAGGCCACGGTCAAGACCCATCTGGGAAGGATCTACGGGAAATTGGGGGTCGAGACCCGGGCCGGGGCGGTGGCGGTGGCCACTGAGCGGCGATTGCTGCCTTGACGGCTGACGGCTGACGGCTGAGAGCGTCAGATCGCCGGCCGGCCCGGCAGCGGCGCCCGGTCCTGGTCGGGAAGCACGAGCGTCCGCGTGGGCAGCGGGATCTCGATGCCCTCGGCGCGGAACCGGCGGTGCAGTTCCTTCATGAACTCATGCTTGATGAGGTACTGGTCGCTGAACTCCAGGGCCCGCAGAAACACCGAGAAGTCGATGCCGGACTCTCCGAAGGTGTGGAAGCGCACACTCGTCTCGTGGTCGACGACCCCGCCCTCGACCCCGGACATCACCTTCCCGGCGACCTCGATGGTCACCCGCTCGACATGGTCCAGATCGCTTCCGTAGCCGACCCTCGCCTGGACCATGACCGACATCTGCTGCTCGGGCTGGTGAAAGTTGGTCATGATGGTGTTGCCCAGCTTGGCGTTCGGGATGATGACGAGGTTGTCCGACAGCTGCCGCACCGCCGTGTTGCGCCAGTTGATATCGACCACGTACCCCTCCTCCCCGCTGCTGAGCCGGATGTAGTGGCCGGGCTGCACCGTCTTGGAGGCCAGGATGTGCACCCCCGCGAAGAGGTTGGCCAGCGTGTCCTGCAGGGCCAGGGCGACCGCCAGACCACCCACGCCCAGGGCGGTGAGCAGCGGAGCGATCGAGACGCCCAGCGTCTCCAGCAGGATCAGCACACCCATCGCCAGGACGGCGATCCGTGTGATGTTGACGAAGATGCTGGCCGTTCCCGCCACCCCGGAGCGGGACAGCGCCAGCGACCGCACCAGGTCGGCCACCACCCGCGCCGCCGTGACCGTGGTGACCAGGATCAGCACGGCCACCAGCGTCTGATTGACGTCATGGCCGACCGTGCGGTTCAGCGGCAGCGCGGCGGCCGCGGCGGCGACACCGGCGGCCATCGACGCCCATGGGGCCAGGGTGCGCAGCGTGTCGACGATGATGTCGTCACCGCTCCACCGGGTGGAGCGGGCCCGCTCACCCAGCCAGCGCAGCGCCACGCGCAACAGCACACCACCGGCCGCGCCGCAGACCAGCGCCGCTCCGACGACGATGACATCGTGCAAGGTGAGAGCCCGGTTCATCGGCCACCGTCCGCTATCACGGAAAGCGCGTCAGAAGCGGCCGTGCGGCATGCCGTCGTCGGTGCGGCCTCCGGTCTGGAGTTCTGTGGGATCACCTTGTCACCTGTTCGTGCCTGGGTTCTACGGGCGGTGCCGGGCGCACATGTGTACGGCTCCGGCGTAAGGTGCCATCCTGCCGCATGCGATGAGGGCCGAATGACGGGATGCGCCGCTACCGCACGTAACCCGCCAGGCAGGGGGCGGCACGCCACCGCATTTGACGGACAGGTGTTTTGTGGTGGAATCGGGTCGTATGGATAGCCGCCGCGGTGATGTGGACGACGGGGAGAGGGGATGGCCGTTCCTCGCGGCCGCCTACGCCTTCGTGGTCACGATGTGCGGTACCACGCTGCCCACCCCGCTCTACTCGCTCTACCAGCGGGAGTTCGGCTTCTCCTCGTTCATGGTCACGGTGATCTTCGCCGTGTACGCGGCGGGGGTCATCGTCGCGCTGCTGCTGCTCGGAAGTGTGTCCGACTTCATCGGGCGACGGCCCGTCATGCTGGCCGCGCTGGTGCTGTCGGGGCTGAGCGCGGTGTGCTTCCTCCTCGCCCAGGGACTGCCGGAGCTGTTCGCGGGCCGCATCCTGTCGGGGCTGTCCGCGGGCCTGGCCACCGGCACCGCCACCGTGACGGTGATCGAGCTCGCGCCCGAGCGCCGGCGCCGTGGCGCCACCCTCCTCGCGACCGGGGCCAACCTGGGCGGGCTCGGGCTGGGCCCGTTGCTGGCGGGCGTGCTGGCGCAGTACGCCCCGGCGCCGCTGAAACTGGTGTTCGTGGTGGACCTGGTGCTGGTGGCCGTGGGCGCCGCCGTGGTGCTCGCCCTCCCGGAGACCGTACGGAAGCGGAGCCGCCCGCCGCTGAGGCCGCAGCGGCTGAGGGTGCCCAAGGAGATGCGCTCGACGTTCGCGGCCGCGGCCATGGCGGGGTTCGCGGGCTTCGCCACGCTGGGCCTGTTCACCTCGGTGTCGCCCACGTTCCTGAGCGAGGTGGAGGGGGAGAGCAATCTCGCGGTCGCAGGTGCCGTGGCGTTCTCGGTGTTCGCCGCCTCGATCGCCGGGCAGGCGCTGGGAGGGCGGCTGGGCCCGGGACGTTCGCTGCCCGGGGGATGCGCGGTGCTGGTGGCCGGTATGGCGGCCATCGCGGTCTCGCTCGCGATCGCGTCACTGGCCCTGCTGGTGCTGGGCGCCGTCATCGCCGGGACGGGTCAGGGGCTGTCGTTCCAGGCGGCCGTACGGGTGGTGACGGAGCGCAGCCCGGCCGACCACCGCGCCGAGGTCACCTCCGCCCTGTTCGTGCTGATGTATCTGGCGCTCTCGATTCCGGTGATCGGCGTGGGCGCGCTGACGGTCGCGGTCGGGCTGCGGTCCGCCGGGCTGATCTTCACGGGCTGTGTGGCCCTGCTGGCCGTGGCCACCCTGCTGCGGCTGCGGGCGCTCTCCGGGGAGGCGCCCGGCCGCTGAGGGGCAGCCGCTGAGAGCCGGCCGCCGTGTGAGCCCGCGCTACAGCTCCAGGACCGTCCGCACCGGCAGATGGTCGCTGGGGAACTGGCCGTCCCGCGAGTACGTGTCGATGACGGCTTGGCGGGTGCGCACACCGGGTGAGGTCAGGATCCAGTCGATCCGGTCGCCGTCCGGGACCAGCGGGCCGAAGCCGTGGAACGTCCCGAACAGCGGGCCGCGCCGCTCGGCGGTGTCCCAGGTGTCCACCAGCGTGCCGCCGCCCAGCATGGCGTCGTAGACCGGGTTGCCGTGGGCCGCCACGTTGAAGTCACCGGTCACGATGCGGGGGAGCGCGGAGTCCAGACCGCCGAGCCGCTCGGTGATCAGCGTGGCGGAGTGCTCACGGGCGTTCTGGCTGCGGTGGTCCAGATGGGTGTTGAGGGCGTAGAACTCCTTGCCGGTGTGCCGGTCGTGGAAGCGCGCCCAGGTGACCATCCGGACCACGGCCCCGCCCCAGGTGTTGGAGCCGATCACATTCGGGGTGCCGGACAGCCAGAAGTGGTCGTACTCCAGGGGTTCGAGCCGCCCGGTGTCGTAGAAGACGGCCATGAACTCGTCGCGGCTGCCCCCCATCCGCCCGGTGCCGATCCACGAGTAGCGCTGCCCGAGGTCATGGGCGATGTCACGCAGCTGGCCGTACAGCCCCTCCTGAGTGCCCAGCAGATGGGGCCGGGCCTGGCGCAGCAGCTCCCGCATGACGGGGCGGCGCTGCCCCCAGGAGTTGGGCTCGGCGTCGCCGGCGTAGCGCAGATTGAACGTCATGGCGGCCAGCCGGG
>NZ_JAAAYH010000420.1:0-7780 GCF_018035285.1 Streptomyces sp. MK37H
TTCCACGCAACCGCTTCCGAGAATTATCGGGCTACTTCCGGAAGGCACACGATGCGCATACCTCGGTCAAGGTCCACCCTTCGTGCGTCCACCCTGGCAGCGGCCGTGCTGCTGGTCGGAACGGCACTCGCCGGCTGCGGAAGCAGCGGGCCCGGGGGTTCGGATGACGACTCCCTCGACGTCTGGGTCTACCAGGACGCGTCGACCAAGGTGCAGCGCGAGGTCGTCAAGCGGTTCAACAAGACCTCCGACATCAAGGTGAAGCTCACCCAGGTGCCCGGTGACGGCTACTCGGACAAGATGCGCACCTCCATGGGCACGCCCAACGCCCCGGACATCTTCTTCAACTGGGGCGGCGGCAGCATCAGCGAGTTCGTCAAGAAGGACATGCTGCTCGATCTCGACCCGGCGATGGCCAAGGACGCGGAGCTGAAGAAGGCGTTCATCCCCACGATCCTCGACGCGGGCGCGATCGACGGGAAGCACTACGGGATCCCCATGCGCGGGATGCAGCCGGTGATCCTCTTCTACAACAAGGACGTCTTCGAGGACGCCGGGGCCAGGCCCCCGAAGTCCTGGGACGATCTGCTGAAGCTCATCGACACGTTCAAGGGCGAGGGCGTCGCCCCGTTCGCGCTGGCCGGCACCGACGCCTGGACCGAGCTGATGTGGGTGGAGTACCTGGTGGACCGCTACGGCGGGGCCGGGGTGTTCCAGAAGATCCAGAGCCAGGGGATGGCGGCGTGGGACGACCCGGCGGTGCTCAAGGCCGCGCGGACCGTCAGGGACCTGGTCGGCCGGGGCGCGTTCGGCAAGAACTACAAGTCGGTCAACTACACCGCCGACGGGGCCTCCACGCTCTTCGCCAAGGGCAAGGCGGCCATGCATCTGATGGGCAGCTGGGAGTATGCCAACCAGAAGGCCAACCAGCCCGCGTTCGCCAAGTCGGGGCTGGGCTGGACCACTTTCCCGGCGGTCCCCGGCGGCAGCGGTGACCCCAAGAGCGTCGTCGGCAACCCGACCAACTACTGGTCGGTCAACGCCAAGGTGAAGGGCGACAAGCAGAAGACGGCGATCGAGTTCGTGAAGTTCGCGGCGAAGCAGGACTACTCCAAGGACCTGATCGCCAACGGGGACGTCCCCACCACCTCCGACGCCACCTCCCTGCTCGCCGAGCACGAGAACCCCGACTACGCGCGGTTCCAGTACGACCTGGTCAAGCAGGCCCCGGACTTCACGCTCTCCTGGGACCAGGCGCTGCCCGCCAAGTACACCCCGCCGCTGCACACCGCCGTACAGAAGCTGTTCAACGGGCAGCTCAGCCCGGCCGGGTTCATCGACGCCCTGAAGGGCATGTGATGGCGGACGCCGCGACCCGCGAGCGGCGCCCGGCACGCGAGCCTCGCCGGAGCGTCGGCCGGGCGAAAGCCGGCCGGGCCGGGGTCGGCCGGCCCGGCGTCGTCTGGGCGCTCCCCGGGGCGCTGTTCTTCGTCTTCTTCGCGGTGGCGCCGATGGTCCTGGTCGGCGCCCTCGCCTTCACCGACTGGGACGGCATCGGCACCCCCAGCTGGACCGGGATGAGCAACTGGTCCCGGCTGTGGGACGACCCGGAGACCCATCAGGCCATCTGGCTCAGCCTGGTGCTGACCGTGCTGACCTGGGTGTTCCAGGCCCCGCTCGCCCTGCTGCTGGGCGTATGGGCGGCCGGTCGGCAGCGCAACCGTGCCGTACTGTCGGCGATCTTCTTCCTGCCACTGCTGGGCTCGTCCGTGGCGCTCGCGCTGGTCTGGAAGTCGCTGCTGGACCCCAACTTCGGCCTGATCGCCGACATCGGCCCCGCCCTGGGCTTCGCGGACGGCGATCTGCTCGGCAGCTCCAAGGGCGCCTTCGGGGCGATCCTCTTCGTCACCGCCTGGCAGTTCATCCCGCTGCACACGCTGATCTACCAGGGCGGTGCCCGCGCCATCCCGCGCTCGCTCTACGACGCGGCGGCGATCGACGGCGCCGGGACCGTACGGCAGTTCTTCTCGATCACCCTGCCCCAGCTGCGCAACACCATCGTCACCTCCTCGGTGATCATGGTGGTGGGTGCGCTGACCTTCTTCGACACCGTCCTGATCCTCACCAAGGGCGGGCCGGGCACGGACACCACGATCGTGCCGTACCTGATGTACAAGAACGGCTTCCAGGCGTTCGACCTCGGCTACGCCAGCGCGGTCGCCACCATCCTCGTCGTCGTCGCCACCACCGTCTCGCTGCTGCTGGTGCGGCTCACCGGCTTCGCCGCGATGCGCAGCACCCGGGAGGGGATGTGACCGACGTCCTGCACGACCACCCGAACCCTCGCCCGAACCGCCCCCTGAACGGCGTCCGTACGCCGAACAAGACCCCGGCGGCCCCTCGCCCCCGCCTCCGCCGCCGGGGTCTGCCCCGCGCCAACTACCCGGCCGGGCTCGGCTCCCTGATCTGGCTCGGCATCGTCGGTCTGCCGCTGTACGTCCTGGTGGCCGCCACCTTCCAGACCCGCGACGGTTATATCGACGACGGCCCGCTGGCCCTGCCCGACCATCCGACGCTCGCCAACTACCGGCGGGTGCTGCGCTCCGACTTCCTCTCCTACCTCCTCAACACCGCGCTGGTCACGGCCGTGTGCGCGGCGATCGTGATCACGCTGTCGGTGACCGTCGGCTACACCGTCGTCCGCGCCCGCGGCCGCGCCTCCCGCCGGATCTTCCAGATCTTCCTGCTGGGTCTCGCGATCCCCTCCCAGGCGGTGGTGATCCCGGTCTATCTGGTCATCACCAAGCTCCATCTCTACGACACCCTGCTCGCGGTGATCCTGCCGACGGCCGCGTTCTCCCTCCCGGTCAGCGTGCTGATCCTGGTCGGCACGATGCGCGACATCGACGAGGAGCTGTACGAGTCGATGGCGCTGGACGGGGCGAGCCCGACCCGGGTGCTGCTCCAGCTCGTGGTGCCGCTGTCGCGGTCCGGGATCTCCACGGTCGGGGTGATGTCGGCCCTGCACGCCTGGAACGGCTTCCTCTTCCCGCTGCTGCTCACCCAGTCCAAGAGCAACCGGCTGCTGACCCTGGGGCTGTACGACTACGTGGGCGAGTTCCGGGTGGACACCCCGGCGCTGCTCACCGCCGTGGTGCTCTCCATCGTCCCGATCTTCCTGGTCTATCTCTTCGCCCGCCGTCAGCTGATCAGTGGGCTGATGGGCGTGGGCGGCAAATAGGCCGCCTCCGGGCGGCACCCACGCCGTTTCCGGGCCACACAAGCCGTTCCCCCACCTCGACAAGGAGCTTCATGCCTCAGCCCTGGCAGGACACCTCCCTCTCCGCCGAGGACCGCGCGGCGGCCCTGCTCTCCTCGATGACGCTGGAGGAGAAGCTCGCCCAACTCGTCGGCGTATGGCCGGGATCCGAGGCCGAGGAGGGCGAGGACGTCGCCCCGCTCCAGCACGAGGTGTCCGAGGCCGTGGACCTCGACGGCCTCCTCCCGCACGGCATCGGCCAGCTGACCCGCCCCTTCGGCACCTCCCCCGTCGAACCGGCCGAGGGCGCCGCCGCGCTGGCCCGCCTCCAGGCCCGGATCGCCGCCGGCAACCGCTTCGGGATTCCGGCGCTGGCCCATGAGGAGTGTCTGACCGGCTTCTTCGCCTGGCGCGCCACCGTCTTCCCCACCCCGCTCGCCTGGGGCGCGTCCTTCGACCCGGCGCTGGTGGGGCGGGCGGCCGAGCTGATCGGCGGTTCGCTGCGGTCGGCCGGTATCCATCAGGGGCTGGCCCCGGTGCTGGATGTGGTGCGGGACGCGCGCTGGGGCCGTACGGAGGAGTCCATCGGCGAGGACCCCTATCTGGTCGCGACCATCGGCACCGCGTACGTCCGCGGCCTGGAGTCCGCCGGGATCGTCGCCACCCTCAAGCACTTCGCGGGCTACGCCGCCTCCCGGGGCGGCCGCAACCACGCACCCGTCTCCATCGGGCCCCGGGAACTGGCCGATGTCATTCTGCCGCCCTTCGAGCTGGCGGTACGGGACGGTGGCGCGCGGTCGGTCATGCACTCCTACAACGACCTCGACGGTGTGCCCTCGGCCGCCAACCCCTGGCTGCTGACCGAACTGCTCCGCGACACCTGGGGCTTCACCGGCACCGTCGTCGCCGACTACTTCGGGGTGTCCTTCCTGGAGCTGGCCCACCGGGTGGCCGGCACCCGGGGCGGCGCGGCCGGGCTCGCGCTGGCGGCCGGTGTGGACGTGGAGCTGCCCGCGGTGCGCTGCTTCGGCACCCCGCTGCGGGAGGCGGTGCGGGCCGGGGAGGTGGACGAGGCGCTGGTGGACCGGGCGGCGCTGAGGGTGCTGCGGCAGAAGTGCGAGCTGGGGCTGCTGGACGCGGACTGGTCGCCGATGCCGGCGGCGCTCGCGGAGCCGGCGGGACCGGCAGGCCCCGACGGCATCGACCTCGATCCGCCGGAGATGCGGGCCGTCGCGCGGGAGCTCGCCGAGGAGTCGGTGGTGCTGCTCGCCGACGACGGCGATGTGCTGCCGCTCGCGCCGGATGCCCGGATCGCGGTGGTCGGCCCGCTCGCCGACGACCCGGCCGCCATGCTCGGCTGCTACACCTTCCCCCGTCACGTCGGGGTGGAGCACCCCGGACTCCCCCTGGGCATCGAGGTGCCGACGCTCTTCGCCGCGCTGCGCGCCGAGCTGCCCGGTGCGCGGATCACCCATGCCGAGGGGTGCGCCGCGCCCGGACCCGCCGCGTCCGCCGGGGACGCGGGGGGCACGGCCTCGGCCGGTGCGGCGGCGCTCACCGCCGAGAGCCGGTTGGCGCAGGCGGCCAGGACGGCGGCCGACGCGGATGTGTGCGTCGCGGTGCTGGGCGACCGCTCGGGCCTGTTCGGCCGGGGCACCTCGGGCGAGGGCTGTGACGCCGCCGACCTCGAACTCCCCGGTGAGCAGGGGGCGTTGCTGGACACGCTGGTGGCCACCGGCACGCCCGTGGTGCTCGTGCTGTTCACCGGCCGGCCGTACGCCCTCGGCCGCTGGTCGCGCCTGCTGGCCGCCGCCGTGCAGGCGTTCTTCCCCGGTGAGGAGGGCGGCCCGGCGGTCGCCGGGGTGCTGAGCGGGCGCGTCAACCCCTCGGGCCGACTGCCGGTGAGCGTTCCGTACACGCCCGGCGGCCAGCCCTGGACGTACGCACAGCCGCCGCTCGGGCTGCGGGGCGACGCCAGCTCGATCGACCCGACTCCGCTGTTCCCCTTCGGCCATGGGCTGTCCTACACCTCGTTCGCCTGGGAGCGCCCGGAGGCCGACGCGGCCGATGTGCCGACCGACGGGGAGACCACGGTCCGGCTGACCGTACGCAACACCGGTGACCGGGCCGGGACGGAGGTCGTGCAGCTCTACCTGCACGATCCGGTGGCCCGTATCGCCCGGCCGGTGTCCCGGCTGATCGGTTACGCACGGGTGCCGCTGCGGCCGGGCGAGTCCGCCGAGGTCCACTTCGCCTTCCATGCCGACCTCGCCTCGTATCCGCTGGGCGCCGATGGCACGCGGGTGGTGGAACCGGGCGCCCTGGAGCTGCGGCTGGCCTCCTCCAGCGCCGACTCCGGCGTACGGCACACCGTGCCGCTGACGCTGACCGGGCCCGAGCGCACGGTGGACCACCGGCGGCGGATGGTGTGCGAGGTGCGGGTGAAGTAGCCCCGGGGGACGAGAAGGCGCTCGGAGCCCCTGGAGCGGGCCGCCCGAGGGCCGGTTCAGGCCGGTCCCTCGCCCTTCTCCACCAGCGACCAGGCGTGGGCGAACAGTTCGGGCAGGGTGCGGGCGGGCAGCGGCAGCGGATTCTCCAGCCGCCGGTTGTAGGAGCGCCGCAGCCCGATCAGCTCCGCCTTCCACGCCTCCATGGGCTGGTACGGCTTCTTGGCGTGGATCCACTCGCCCGGCAGGAAGACCTGACGGCCCGCCCGGGGGCGCTTGTCCTCGATGACGAGGCCGCGCTCGACCAGCGTGGCGGCGGCCTTCTGGTGCCGGGCGGTCTTCCACCCGTTCCAGGTGCGGACGTTGCGGTCGGTCGGCGTGGGCAGGGCCAGCAGCTGGAGGTGGAGCGCCGCCGCGTCCTCGTCGACGCCGAGCGCGCCTGCGACCCGCGCCACCAGGTCGGGCGCGGAGGTCGCCGGGTTGGACTCGTACGCCCCGACCGGCAGCGACGCGCTCTCGACCCGCTCGGCGATACGCGCGCAGACCGGGCCGCGCAGCCACTCGACCAGGGGGAGATCCTCCCGGCCGAAGCCGGACGTGAGGGCCACCAGGGCCTGGGAGCGCTCGTCGTCGCCGTAGAACGCGGGGCGGAAGTGCACCCTGGGCGGGGAGCGGTGTCCCCTGCGGTCGACCGTGCCGTCCGTGATCACGGTGAGCCCGTCGTCGATGCTCGCCACGTCCAGCCGCTCGGGGCCCGCGTACGGCCGGAACCCGAACCGCTCCTGGAGCTCGGCGACCGTACGCCCCGAACCGGCGGCGGGGTGCCCGGCGCGCAGCAGCAGCCCCGGGTGGTCCAGGCGCTCGAGGAGCAGCCGCACCAGACCGGGCAGCCCCTCGCGGACCGGGTCGCCGGCGGGGAGCTCGGCGTAGACCCAGGCCAGGTGCGGCACGACGGAGCGCAGGCGGTCCTCGAACCGCACGATGTCCCACCGGGCGTCGGTGAGCAGCGGGCCGTGCTCGCTGTTCTTGATCCAGGTGTCGAGGGGCGCGCTGAGCCCGGGTTCGGCGGCGGGTGGGTGAACGCCGCGCAGAACTCGGCCGCCGAGAGGCGGAGCAGCTGGAGCTCCACGACCGCCTTGAGGGTGCGCTCGGGCACCACGACCCGTCGGCCGCACCGCGTCTGCCACGCCTCGGCGAGCCGCTCGGCCACCCCGCGCATCCCGTCCGGCTCCCACAGCTCGGCGGGGTCCTCGGGCAGCACGTCCGCGAGCAGCTCCAGCCGCTCCGGCGCGGTCAGCCGGGCCAGTTCGGACGCGCCGTCCTCGGCCTCGGCCACCTTCAGCCGCAGCGTCGCCCGCTCGTCGGCGTCCAGGAACGGGACGTACATCCGCTCCAGGAGCCCGGCGAGCGCGAGGGACGCGGCGGGGCGCCCCATGCCCGTGCGCTCCCGCAGCAGGGCCACGGCCTCCCGGTCCCACGGGGCCGGGCCCCGCTCGCGGACCAGCGCCACCAGCCGCCGCAGCTGCTCCGGGCTCCCCCAGCCGCGCGGCACGTCCCGCGCCTCCTCGATCTCCCCCAGGCTCGGCGGCTCCGCGTCCCCCGTCCGCAGCTCGACGAACCGGCGCCGCCCCTCGCGGCTCCACCCGACGCTGACCGCCGCCCCGTGCTCGTCGCGCACCGCCAACCGCTCGGTGACCACGATCCCGGTGCGCAGCCGGGCGGCCGGATCGGCGAACGGGCTCTCCGCCCACATCTCCAGCAGCGCCAGCTGCCGCTCGCGCCGCTCGGGGCGCGTGGACGCGACGGCGGCCCGGAGCGCCACGGCCCCGATCCGCCCGATGAACCGCACCCACGACCCTTCCCCGGCGATCCCGGGCCCGTCCTCGCCCTCGGGGCCGGGCGGGTCCCACGCCCCGGTCAGGAACCGGCCGGTACGGTCCATGCAGGCCAGCGTCCCGGTCCGCCACATCCCCGTGCCCTCGATGAGCCCACCCAGCGCGGGCACCACGCGCCGGTCATCCACGGCCGTCCAGGCACCGGTCGTCATCGGACGTCCCCCGTCTCCCCCGTCGCA
>NZ_JAAAYH010000421.1:0-7749 GCF_018035285.1 Streptomyces sp. MK37H
TCAACTCCACTCGGGCGTCCTACGACGCCATGGCCCTCGACTACGACGAGCGTTTCCGCGATGAACTGGCGGCCCAGACGCTGGAACGGGCGGTGTTCGCCGGTTTCGCCGAGCTGGTACGGAACGCCGGGGGCGGACCGGTGGCCGATGTGGGCAGCGGGCCGGGCCGGGTGACCGCGCATCTCCACGGTCTGGGGCTGTCCGTGTACGGGATCGACCTGTCGCCGCGGATGGTCGAGCTGGCCCGGCGGGAGCACCCCGGGCTGCGGTTCGAGGAAGGGTCCATGCTGGCGCTGGACATCCCGGACGGCACCCTCGCCGCCGTGGTGGCGTGGTACTCGACGATCCACATTCCGCAGGAGCGGCTGCCGGATGTGTTTGCCGAGTTCCACCGGGTTCTGGCGCCCGGTGGATACGCGCTGGTGGGCTTCCAGGTGGGCGATGAACAGCGGGTCTACACGGAGGCGTTCGGCCATGAGGTGTCGCTGACCTTCCGCCGGTGGCAGCCGGACCGGATCGCCGAGTTGCTGGCCGGGGCCGGACTGCCGGTCCACGCCCGGACCTTCCGGGAACCGGAGCGCTGGGAACCCACCCCGCAGGCGTCCCTCATCGCCCGCAAGCCGCTGCCGCCGGCCGGAGACCAGACCGCCGGAAACCCGGCCGCCACAAGCTGACGTCAGACGCGGGTCAGCGCGGCGTCGTCCGCGCTGTCCGCGCTGCCCGTGCTGCCCGTGCTGCCCGTGCTGCCCGTATCAGCCTGAGCCACGGACCGGTTCTCGGCTCCCGTCACCGCCGCCTCCGGCGCCCGCGCCGCGAAGCGGCGGGCCAGCACCGCGCAGACCATCAGCTGCATCTGATGGAAGAGCATCAGCGGCAGCACCGCCAGACTCGCCTGGGCCCCGAAGAGCACGCTCGCCATCGGCAGCCCGGCGGCCAGGCTCTTCTTCGACCCCGCGAACACGATCGTGATCCGGTCCGCACGGACGAAGCCCAGCTTCCGCGAACCGTACGAGGTGAGCGTGAGCATCACCGTGAGCAGGACCGCCTCGACGCTGAGCAGGATCGCCAGCCGCGCCGGGGTCACCTGGTGCCAGATGCCCCGGACCATGCCCTCGCTGAACGCCGCGTAGACCACGAGCAGCACCGAGCCCCGGTCGACCAGCCGCAGCACCGCCCGGTGGCGCGAGATGAAGCCGCCGACCCAGCGGCGCAGCAGCTGACCGGCGAGGAAGGGGGCCAGCAGCTGAAGACCGATCTTGATCATCGAGTCGGCCGAGAAGCCGCCTCCGCTGCCACCCAGCAACAGCGCGACCAGCACCGGGGTGACCACCACGCCGAGCAGGCTGGAGAAGGAGCCCGCGCAGATCGCGGCGGCCACATTGCCCCGGGCGATCGAGGTGAAGGCGATCGAGGACTGGACCGTGGAGGGCACCAGGCACAGGAAGAGCAGCCCGGTGTAGAGGGGATGCGTCAGCACGTACGGCACCAGCCCGCGCGCGGCCAGGCCGAGGGCCGGGAAGATGACGAAGGTGCACACCAGCACGGTCAGATGGAGCCGCCAGTGGCGCACCCCGTCCAGCGCCTCCCGGGTGGAGAGCCGGGCACCGTAGAGGAAGAAGAGGAAGGCGACCGCGACCGTGGTGGCCCCGTCGGTGACGGTGGCGGCCCGGCCGCTGACCGGGAGCAACGCGGCGAGCGCCACGGTGCCGATGAGTCCGAGGATGAAACCGTCCAGGGGGAGCCAGGAGGGAAGGGCGGGAAGTGCGATCTTGCGGAGGTGCGGGCGGTGCGGCATTCGTTCTCTTTCTCGCTCTTTCTGGCCGGACTTCTCGCTCTTCTGGCCGGACTCTCGCTCTTTCTGGTCTGGCTTCTCGCTCTTTCTGGTCTGGCTTCTCGCTCGTTCTCGCCTGGCTTCTCGCTCGTTCTCGCCTGGCCTAGACATGGACGGGGCCCGTTCCATGGTGCTCCCGATCAAGGCCATCGGGAATCCCGTATACCGCTCTGACTGTCATCGCGTTCCGTGATGGCCTCGGCGTAGAGTGGCTGCCATGTACGACCCCGCCCAGCTCCGGACGTTTCTCGCGGTGTCCCAGACCCTCAGCTTCACCCAGGCCGCCGACCGCCTCGGGGTGCGCCAGTCCACCGTGAGCCAGCAGGTGCGCAAGCTGGAGGCGGCCGTCGGGCGGCAGCTGTTCGCCCGCGACACCCATGGGGTGGAGCTGACCGAGGACGGCGAGGCGATGCTGGGGTTCGCCCGCTCCATCCTGGAGGCGAACGAGCGGGCGGCGAGTTGGTTCCGGGGCACCCGGCTGCGCGGCCGGCTGCGCTTCGGCGCCTCGGAGGACTTCGTGGTCACCCGGCTGCCGGAGATCCTGGAGGGGTTCCGCCGCGACCATCCCGAGGTGGACCTGGAGCTCACCGTCGAACTGTCGGGCACGCTGCATGAGCGGCTGGAGGCGGGCAAGCTGGATCTGGTGCTGGCCAAGCGGTCCGAGGACCGGCCGGGCGGGCAGCTGGTGTGGCGGGACCGGCTGGTGTGGATCGGCGCCGAGCGGCTGCGGCTGGATCCGGACCGTCCGCTCCCCCTGATCGTCTTCCCGCCGCCCGGGCTGACCCGGGCCCGCGCACTGGATGTGCTGGAGCGGCACGGCAGGTCATGGCGGATCGTGTGCACCAGCGGCAGTCTCAACGGCCTGGTCGCGGCGGCCCGCGCCGGGCTCGGGGTGATGGCCCACACCCATGGCCTGATTCCACCCGGCCTGGCGCCGGTCCCCGAACGGGCCGGGCTGCCCGACCTCGGCCCGGTGGATTTCGTACTGTTGTACGGAAAGCGTCGGCAGGAGGGCGCCTCGCACGCCGCCGCGGAGCGACTCGCCGCCGCGATCCTGGCGGGGCCTGTGCCACGATCGGAGAGATTTCGTGCAGAAGGCCGTTACATATGAGCCACACACACGGCGCATAGGACCAGACTCCACGCAATCCGCCCTCGTCGACGCCTGATTGATACCCTTTCACCTCACTGTCCGCCCGGCATTCCGTACGTTCCGGGCACAAAACACCTCTCCCGCATCGGGGGCCGGATCGGGTACGGTCGCGGCGCTGTGCCCAGCGGCTTCAAGGAGCAGGTATTGCGCGAGTTCACCGTCCCCCCGTTGGCGACGCCGCCTCAGGCCGGAGGACTGGCGGATGCCGTCTTCGACCATGCGGACTCCGACCCCCTCCGGGTTGCACTGGCGCGCAAAACGGCGGACGGCGGCTGGCAGAACGTGACCGCGGGCCAGTTCCGGGACGAGGTGACGGCGCTCGCCAAGGGCCTGCTGGCCCGTGGTGTCCGGTTCGGTGACCGTGTCGCCATCATGTGCCCCACCCGCTATGAGTGGACGCTCTTCGACTTCGCCCTGTGGACCATCGGTGCCCAGAGCGTCCCGCTGTACCCCACCTCCTCCGCCGAGCAGGTCTGCTGGATGCTGCATGACGCGGGGGTCTCCGCCTGTGTGGTGGAGCATGAGGACCATGCGATGACGGTCGGCTCGGTGGTCGGCCGGCTGCCGCATCTGAGGCAGCTGTGGCAGCTGGACGCGGGGGCGCTGGAGGAGCTGCTGGCGGCCGGGGAATCCGTCGAGGACGATCTGGTGGAACGGCACCGGCTGGCCGTGACCCCCGAGCAGCCCGCGACCATCATCTACACCTCGGGCACCACCGGCCGCCCCAAGGGCTGTGTGATCACTCACGCCAATCTGATGGCGGAATGCGACAACATCGTCGAACGGTACGAGGAGGCCTTCCACTCCAAGCGGGGCGACGAGGCCGCCACTCTGCTCTTCCTCCCGCTCGCCCATGTCTTCGGCCGGATGGTGGAGGTCGCCGCCATCCGCGGCAAGGTCAAGCTCGGTCACCAGCCCAAGCTCTCGGCCGCCGCGCTGCTGCCCGATCTGAAGACGTTCCGGCCGACCTTCATCCTCGCGGTGCCGTACATCTTCGAGAAGGTGTTCGCGGCGGCCCGCCGCAAGGCCGAGGCGGAGGGCAAGCTGGGGGTGTTCGAGAAGGCCGTGGACGTGGCGGTGCGGTACGCGGAGGCGCAGGAGGCCAAGGCGTTCGGCACCGGGCCGGGTCCGGGCGCCGGGCTGCGGGTGCAGCACCAGTTCTTCGAGAAGGCCGTCTACGGCAAGGTGCGCGCCGCGATGGGCGGCCGGGTGCGGCACGCGATGTCGGGCGGTTCGGGCATGGAGCGGCGGCTCGGCCTGTTCTTCGCGGGCGCGGGCGTCATCATCTACGAGGGCTACGGCCTCACCGAGTCCACCGCCGCAGCCACCGCCAACCCGCCCGAGCGGACCCGCTTCGGCACGGTCGGCGTGCCGATCCCCGGCACCACGGTCCACCTCGCCGACGACGGCGAGGTGTGGGTGCGCGGCGGCCAGGTCTTCGAGGGCTACCTCGGCGATCCCAAGGCGACCGACGCGGTGCTGCGCGACGGCTGGCTCGCCACCGGCGATCTGGGCACGCTGGACGACGACGGCTATCTCACCATCACCGGGCGGAAGAAGGAGATCCTGGTGACCTCCAGCGGCAAGTCGGTCTCCCCGGCGGGCCTGGAGGAGCGGGTGCGGGCGCATCCGCTGGTGGCCCAGTGCATCGTGGTGGGCAATGACCGCCCGTATGTCGCGGCGCTGGTCACCCTGGACTCGGAGGCGGTCGCGCACTGGCTGACGATGCGCGGCAAGCCGGAGCTGCCGCCGGGCGAGCTGGTCCGGGACCCCGATCTGGAGACCGAGATCCGGCGGGCGGTGGTCGCGGCGAACACCACCGTTTCCCAGGCGGAGTCGATTCGTACCTTCCGGATACTTGCCGCGCAGTTCTCCGAGGAGCATGGTCTGCTGACGCCGTCGCTGAAATTGAAGCGAAAGGCCATCGAACAGGCGTACGCCGTCGAGGTCGAGGCGCTGTACAACTCCTGAGCCGCGAAGGGGGCACGAAGTGATCGATGTCATTCTCCCCGAACTTCCCGAACGCGAACTGGCCCTGCTGTCCGAGGAGACGCCCCAGCCCAGCGGCCCGAGGCTGGCCGGGCGGGTGGTCCTGGGCGGGCCGGTGGCCTTACCGGTCACGGCCGACCTCGTCGGACCGGATCCGGAGCTGCTGGACTTCCTGCGCACCGAGGCGGACAACGCCGTCTTTCACCTGGTGCACCTGTCGGTGACCTGCGCCCGGGACGCGCCGGACCCCGCCCTGCACTCGGTCAATCTCGATCTCAGCCTCAGTGCGGAACCGGTGCGACGGGGCAGCGCGGTCTTCCAGCCGGTGGCCTGGTCCATGACCCCGCGCCAGCTCACCGCCGAGGTGACGGCATCGGCCCCGGCGGCCCACCTCGGCCCGCGGCTCGGATTCCAGGACGGAGGCGACACCGCCTTCGGCGAGCGGGTCTGCCTGGAGGCGCGGCGGGAGCTGCGCTCCGACCCGGGCTGGGAGATCCGGCACACCTCGACGGTGCGCATCGGCGGGACGTACCGGCTGGCCATGGTGGTGCGGGCACCGCGCGGGGCGGTGAGCCGGGCGGCGGTCGCGGTGGGCGCCACGGTGCGCGAGGGGCACACCCTGCACCGCTTCCGGGAGGAGCTCGAGGAACCGCTGCGCCTGGCCGCGCTTCAGTAGGGACGGAACGGGGGGCACGGAGCGGTACGAGCACAGGCGAGGAGCGGCGGAACACGGTGGACGGCCAGGACGGGGACGGGCACCCGGCGCTGACGACCGAGGAAATCGAGGAGTTGGCGCGGGTCTTCCCGGCCGGCCCGTCCGCCGTGGCGCTGCTGCGCAGAGCGGGCTTCCCCGCCGAGCACATACCGGCGGCCGCCACGACCGCCGGGGAGTTCTGGTCCGCGGTGGCCGGGGCGGTCGCCGCGGGCCGGGTCGCGGACGGCAGGCTGCGCGTCCTGGCCGCCGCCTGCGTCTCCTATCCGCACAACGAGGTGTTCCGCGCCGCCTTACGGGAGCGGCCGGGCGGGGGCGGGATCCGGCGGGTGCTGGTGACCGGCGCCGCCCCGGGCGGCCAGGAGTTAGCCGCGGTCCAGCGGGCGGCCCGTGGCGTCCTGACGGTGGACCGGTGCCCCGCCGCGGCCGCCACCGATCTGCGGCGGATCCTCACCGTACGCCCGGATGTGCTGCATCTGGTCTGCCGCCGTGAGGGGCGCACGCTGGTCTTCGAGGACGGCGACGGGCGGGCGCATCACACACCGGCCGCACGTCTGGCCGAACTGCTGACCGTCTACCGCCGGCTGACCGGCGCCCCGCTGCCCGGTGTGGTGCTCGGCTGCCCCGAAGGCGCGCCGCTGGCCGCGCTCTTCGCCGGGGCGGCCGAGGTGGTGGTCGCCCACCGCGGACCGCTGGACGGCGCGGCGTCGGCGGCCTTCGCGGGCGGGCTCTACGGTCTGCTGGGCGAGGCGCCCGCGCTGGAGCGGGCGGCACGGCGGGCGGCGGAGCGCATCGGGCGGGACGGGGACGGCGTGGTGGTCCTGCGCGGAAGTCCCTGGTGAACGGGAATGACGGCAGGCCGTTGATCGTTGTGTCGGTTGGAAGCACGTAATCCACATCCGACGTAAGGATCGACTGCTCGTGAGCAAGGTCCCCTTCATCACGCTCAACAACGGCGTACGGATGCCGCAGCTCGGCTTCGGCGTCTGGCAGATCCCGGACGACGAGGCACAGGTCGCGGTGCGCAACGCACTGGATGCCGGGTACCGCAGCATCGACACGGCCGCGATATACGGGAACGAGGAGGGCACGGGGAAGGGACTCGCCGCGTCGGGCATCGCGCGCGACGAGGTGTTCGTCACCACCAAGCTCCAGAATGCCGACCAGGGGTACGACTCGACCCTGCGCGCCTTCGACACCTCGCTGACCAGGCTGGGCCTGGAGTATGTGGACCTCTACCTGATCCACTGGCCGCTGCCCGGGGTCGACAAGTACGTGGACACCTGGAAGGCGTTCGAGAAGATCTACTCCGAGGGCCGCGCCAAGGCCATCGGCGTGTCCAACTTCCACCCCGCCCACCTCCAGCGGCTGCTCTCCGAGACCTCGATCGTCCCGGTGATCGACCAGATCGAGCTGCACCCCCAGCTGCCGCAGGCGGAGCTGCGCGCCTTCAACGCCCGCCATGACATCGCCACCGAGGCGTGGTCCCCGCTCGGCCAGGGCAAGGGCCTGCTGGAGGACCCGAAGCTGGCAGCGATCGCCGAGAAGCACGGGAAGACCCCGGCCCAGGTCGTGCTGCGCTGGCACCTGGACCTCGGCAATGTGGTGATTCCCAAGTCCGTGACCCCGTCGCGGATCAAGGACAACATCGACGTCTTCGACTTCCAGCTGGACTCCGAGGACCTGGCGGCGATCGACTCCCTCGAGACCGGCAACCGTCTGGGCTTCGACCCCGAGACCTTCAACGGCTGAGCCCAAGACCTTCAACAGCCGAGACCCTCAACGGCTGAGCCCGAGCGCTCCACCGGCTCCGCCATTCCGCCCCGTCGCGTCCCCCGCGGCGGGGCGGACCCGTATCCACCGTCACTTTCACCGTCCTGGCATATCCCGGGCGCATGCCCCCCGTGCGGGGCCGATGCGGCCCACCGAGCGAGGCACGCCCCCGGCAATTACGCTTGGCGCCCAGGTGGGCACATAGCGTGACCATTTCCCTAGCCGAGGAGACCGAAGATGTCCCGCAGACGCCGTCACGGCCTTGAGCTGGCCGCCGGTTGCACCGTCGCG
>NZ_JAAAYH010000422.1:0-7645 GCF_018035285.1 Streptomyces sp. MK37H
GGCCACAAGGTGGCGCATCGGCTGGCCCCGACGCGTCTTCTCCCAGGTCCTGCTGATGCAGCTGGCCATCGCCACGGGTGTCACCGTGCTCGCGACCGGCCTTTTCCTCGCGCCGCTCAGCGACCACCTCGACGACCAGGCCATGCGCCGCGCCCTCGCCATCGCCCAGACCACGGCCGCCGAGCCCCGGATGGCCGACGCGCTCCAGCACACCCGGCCCACCCCCGGCGGGCCGGTGCAGACCGAGGCGGAGCGCATCCGCCGGGCGACCGGCGCCGAGTATGTCGTGATCATGGACCGGCGCGGGGTGCGCTGGTCCCACACCTCCCCGGACGAGATCGGGAAGCATGTCTCCACCGACCCCACCGAGGCCCTCGAGGGCCGGGAGGTCATGGAGATCGACGACGGCACCCTCGGCCGGTCGGCCCGCGGCAAGGTGCCCCTGCGCGCCGGGGACGGCCATATCGTGGGCGCCGTCTCCGTGGGCATCTCCTACGAGAGCGTGCGCGCCCGGCTCGTCGCCGCGGTCCCGGAGATGCTCGCCTACGCGGGCGGCGCGCTCGCGGTCGGCGCCCTGGCCGCGTACGTGGTCTCCCGCCGGCTTCAGCGCCGCACCCATGACCTGGCCTTCTCCGATATCTCGGCACTGCTGGCCGAGCGCGAGGCGATGCTGCACGGCATCCGGGAGGGCGTCGTCGCCCTGGACGCCCACGGCCGCATCCGGCTGATCAACGACGAGGCGCAGCGGCTGCTGGATCTGCGCCCCGAGGACACCGGGCAGCCCCTGGAGGCGGTGCTGTCCCCGGGCCGTACGACCGATGTGCTGTCCGGGCGGGTCACCGGCGCCGATCTGCTGACCGTCAGCGGCGGCCGGGTGCTGGTCGCCAACCGGATGCCGACGGACGACGGCGGCGCGGTGGTCACCCTGCGTGACCGTACCGAGCTGGAGCGGCTGGGCCGCGAGCTGGACGGCACCCGGGGGCTGATCGACGCCCTCCGGGCCCAGGACCATGAGCACGCCAACCGGATGCACACCCTCCTCGGCCTGCTCGAACTCGAACTGCACGACGAGGCGATGGAGTTCATCACCGAGGCGATCGGGGTGCACCGGGCCACCGCCGAGCAGGTCACCGAGCGGGTGCACGATCCGCTGCTGGCCTCCCTGCTGGTCGGCAAGGCCACGGTCGCCACCGAACGCGGCGTCTCGCTGTCCGTCGCCGAGGACAGCCTGCTGCCCAACCGGCTGGTGGACCCACCGGGGGTGGTGACGATCGTCGGCAATCTCATCGACAACGCCCTGGACGCGGCGGTCGGTTCGGCGGAACCGCGGGTCGAGGTGGAGCTGTGCGCCGACGACCGTACGGTGCTGCTGCGGGTCTCCGACACCGGCCCCGGGATCCCCGCCGACCGGCGCGACGTGGTCTTCACCGAGGGCTGGTCGACCAAGGAGCCGCCCGCGCACGGCAAGCGTGGCATAGGGCTCGCGCTGGTCCGCCGCCTCGCCGAACGCCAGGGCGGCAGCGTCCGCGTGTCCGACCGCGAGGGCGGGGGCGCGGAGTTCACCGTCGTCCTCCCCGAGGCGCTGGCCGAACAGCCGGCGGCGGCGCCGCTGACCGCGACAGGAGAGCCACGATGACCCTTGGAACCGGACCGGGCGGGCCCCTGGAGGTGCTGGTCGTGGACGACGACGTCCGGGTGGCCCGGGTCAACGCCGCGTACGTCGGCAAGGTGGCCGGATTCCGCGTCGCCGGGCAGGCGCACACCGCCGCCGAGGCGCTGGCCTTCCTGGAGGGCCCCCAGGGCGCCCACGTCGACCTGGTGCTGCTCGACCACTATCTGCCGGACGAGACGGGGCTGTCGCTGGTGCGGCGGCTGCGGCAGCTCGGCCATCACACCGACATCATCATGGTGACCGCGGCCCGCGACATCGCGACCGTCCAGGCGGCCATGCGCCATGGCGCGCTCCAGTACCTGGTCAAGCCCTTCACCTTCGCGGGGCTGCGCGCCAAGTTGGAGGGGTACGCGGCGCTGCGCCGCGCGCTGGAGGGCGACGGCGAAGCCGGGCAGGACCAGGTGGACCGGATCTTCGGCGCCCTGGGCGGTGCCTCGGCCGGCCCCGCGAAGCTGCCCAAGGGACATTCGGCGCTCACCGCCGATCTCGTACGGGAGGTGCTGCGGGGCGCGGAGGGCCCGCTGTCGGCGCAGGAGGTGGCCGAGCGCTCCTCGCTCAGCAGACAGACCGCACAGCGCTATCTGAAGCTGCTGGAGCGCACGGGCCGGGTGCGGCTCAGCCTCAAATACGGCGAGACCGGCCGCCCCGAGCACCGCTACGACTGGGTCTGAACCCTTCCCCGCCTCAGGCCGCGCCCGCCCCGGTGAGCGCCCGCACCTCGGTCTCGGCGTGCTTGGCGGCATGGCCGGGGACGTCCGCGGGCGCGGGTGAGCTGACCGTCCCGAGCCAGCCCGCGAGGAACCCGAGGGGCACCGAGACCAGCCCCGGGTTCTGGAGCGGGAAGAGGTGGAAGTCCACCCCGGAGAAGATCGCGTCCGGGCCGCCGGAGACCACCGGGGACAGCACCACCAGCACCACCGCCGGAAGCAGCCCCCCGTAGACCGACCAGACCGCGCCGCGCGCGGTGAACCGCCGCCAGAACAGCGAGTACAGCAGCACCGGAAGGTTCGCCGACGCGGCGGCGGCGAACGCGAGCCCCACCAGGAACGCCACATTGAGGTCCTCGGCGAGCAGACCCAGCCCGATCGCGGCCGCCCCGATCCCCACCGCCGCGATCCGCGCGACCACCACCTCGCCACGCGGGGTGCGGCCCGCCCGCCTGCTCAGCGAACCATAGAGGTCATGGGCGACGGAGGCCGAGGAGGCGAGGGTGATCCCGGCGACGACGGCCAGGATGGTGGCGAAGGCGATCGCGGCGACGACCGCGAACAGCACCGTGCCCCCGGTCGATCCGGCGCCGCCGCCGAGGTCGAGCGCGAGCAGCGGAACGGCCGTGTTCCCGGCCGCGTTGGAGGTCCGTACGGCATCGGTGCCCAGCACGGCGGCAGCGCCGAAGCCGAGCACGATCGTCATCAGGTAGAAGCCGCCGATCAGCCAGATGGACCAGATCACCGAGCGGCGGGCGGCCCGGGCGGTGGGCACGGTGTAGAAGCGCGAGAGGATGTGCGGCAGCCCGGCGGTGCCCAGCACCAGGGCGAGGCCGAGACTCACGAAGTCCAGCCGGGCGGTCCAGTCGCCGCCGTACTTGAGCCCGGGGGCGAGGAAGTCCACGCCATGGCCGCTGTTCCGCGCGGCGGTGCTGAGCAGGGTGTCGAGATCGCCGCGGAAGCGGACGAGGACAAGGGCCGTCAGCGCGATCGCCCCGCCCATCAGCAGCACGGCCTTCACGATCTGGATCCAGGTCGTGGCGCGCATCCCGCCGAGCGCCACGAAGACCACCATCAGGGTGCCCACGCCGATCACCGTCCAGGCGCGGGCGCCGCCGCCCGTCTCCCCGAGCAGCAGGGCGACCAGACTGCCCGCGCCGACCATCTGGGCCACGAGATAGAGCACACAGACCGTGACCGAGGAGATGCCCGCGGCGATCCGGACCCGGCGCTCCCGCATCCGCGCGGCCAGCACATCGGCCAGGGTGAACCGGCCGCAGTTGCGGACCAGTTCGGCCACCAGCAACAAAACCACCAGCCAGGCCACGAAGAAGCCCACGCAGTAGAGCACCCCGTCATAGCCGAAGAGCGCGATCAGGCCGGAGATCCCGAGGAAGGATGCTGCGGACATGTAGTCACCGGCGATGGCGAAGCCGTTCTCCATCGGGGAGAACAGCCGCCCGCCCGCGTAGAACTCCTCCGGCGAGCCGTGCCGCCGGCCCCCCGCCCAGGTGGTGATGGCCAAGGTGGCCGCCACGAAGACGCCGAAGAGCAGCAGCGCCAGGCTCTGCTGATTGCCGGTCACCGCCCGCGCCCCCGCATCATCTCCTGCGTCACCCAGCGGAGTTCGAGCGCGACGCGGTCCCGGCGCAGCCGTGCGTGCCGGGCGTACGCCCAGGTCAGCAGGAAGGTGGTGGCGAACTGCGCGAGCCCCGCGACCATCGCCACATTGAGCGGGCCCACGACCGGGCGGGCCATCAGCCGGGGTGCGGTGGTGGATGCGACGACATACGCGAGGTACCAGATGAGGAACGCGGCGGTCGCGGGGAACACGAACCGGCGGTAGCGCCGGCGCACCTCCTGGAAGGCGGCGCCGCCGTGCACCTCCGTGTAGACCGCCTGGGCGGCGGGCGGACGCGCGCGCCTGGGTTCACCCTCCGTGTCGTCCGCCTCATCCCAGCCGGACGCGAGCGCGTCGTACCACGGGTCCTCCAGCCGCGCCGCTCCCGTGTCGCGCGCGTTGTGCATGTCCACCCCGAACACTCCTTGTTCACTGCGGCATCCGCCGCGTGACCAAGGATGTGCAGATCAGAAAGATCCAGAGCCCTTCAATACCGGACCTTCACCCCATCAGGTGACTCAGGTGATGAACAGCCCGGAAACGGCACTACAGGAGTGGGCAGTGCGGGGAAACGCCGACGGGGTCCCCCGGGTGGGAGACCCCGCCGGACCGGCCCTGCCGAGGGGCCGGGCGTCAGACGTCGATGCGCGACCGGTCCAGGGTCGCCGCCGAGTTGGTGATGAACTCCTTACGGGGCGCGACCTCATTGCCCATGAGCAGGTCGAAGGCGCGCTCGGCGGCCTCCAGGTCGCTGATATTGATGCGCCGCAGAGTGCGGTGGCGCGGGTCCATCGTGGTCTCCGCGAGCTGGTCGGCGTCCATCTCACCGAGACCCTTGTAGCGCTGGATGCCGTCCTTGTAGCGGATCTCCCGGCGCTGGAGGTCCAGCAGGGTCTCCTGGAGCTCCTGGTCGGAGTAGGTGTAGAGGTACTTGCTCTGCCCCCGCTTGGGGTTCACCAGCTCCACCCGGTGCAGCGGCGGCACCGCCGAGAAGACCCGCCCCTGCTCGACCATGGGCCGCATATAGCGCTGGAAGAGGGTCAGCAGCAGACAGCGGATGTGGGCGCCGTCGACATCGGCGTCGGCGAGGAAGATCACCTTGCCGTAGCGCGCCTGGTCGATGTCGAAGGTCCGGCCCGATCCAGCCCCTATCACCTGGATGATCGCGCCGCACTCGGCGTTCTTGAGCATGTCGGAGATCGACGACTTCTGCACGTTGAGGATCTTGCCGCGGATCGGCAGCAGCGCCTGGAACTCGGAGTTCCGGGCCAGCTTGGCCGTGCCCAGCGCCGAGTCCCCCTCGACGATGAACAACTCGCTGCGGCCCACGTCGTCGCTGCGGCAGTCGGCCAGCTTCGCGGGCAGCGAGGAGGACTCCAGCGCGGTCTTACGGCGCTGCGCCTCCTTGTGCTGACGGGCCGCGATGCGCGTACGGGCCGCGGCCACGACCTTCTCCAGGATGGCACGGGCCTGCTGCTTGTCGTCCCGCTTGGAGGAGGTCAGGAACGCCTTGAGCTCCTTGGAGACCACATTGGCCACGATGCGGGAGGCCGCCGAGGTGCCCAGCACCTCCTTGGTCTGGCCCTCGAACTGCGGCTCCGCCAGCCTTACGGTCACCACCGCCGTCAGGCCCTCCATGGCGTCGTCCTTGACGACGTCGTCCTCGGCGACCCGCAGCAGCTTGGTGGCGCGCAGCGCCTCGTTCACCGTCCTGGTGATCGAGCGCTCGAAGCCGGCGACATGGGTGCCGCCCTTGGGGGTGGCGATGATGTTGACGAAGGACTTGACCGTCGCGTCGTAGCCGGTGCCCCAGCGCAGCGCGATGTCGACGCCCAGCTCGCGGGTGACCTCGGTCGGGGTCATGTGGCCGCGCTCGTCGAGGACCGGCACGGTCTCCTTGAAGGTGCCCTGCCCGGACAGCCGCAGCACATCGCAGACGGCCTTGTCCTGGGCGAGGTACTCGCAGAACTCGCTGATCCCCCCGTCGTAGCGGAAGGTCTCCTCGACCGGCCCCTCCTGCCCCTCCAGGCCCCGCTCGTCCCGGACCACCAGGGTGAGCCCCGGCACCAGGAACGCGGTCTGCCGGGCGCGCGCGTACAGCGTCTCCACGGAGAGCTTGGCGTCCTTGAGGAAGATCTGGCGGTCCGCCCAGTAGCGGATGCGGGTGCCGGTGCGGGTCTTGGGAACCCTCTTGCCCTTGAGGAGGCCGCTGGACGGGTCGAACGGGGCGTCCGGCCCGGATTCGGTGAAGATCCCAGGGACGCCGCGGCGGAAGCTGATCGCGTGGGTCTTGCCGTCGCGGTCCACCTCCACGTCGAGACGGGCGGACAGCGCGTTCACCACGGAGGCGCCGACGCCGTGCAGACCGCCGGAGGCAGCGTACGAGCCGCCGCCGAACTTTCCGCCGGCGTGCAGCTTGGTCATCACGACCTCGACGCCGGACAGCCCCGTCTTGGGCTCGACGTCCACCGGGATCCCCCGGCCGTTGTCCCGCACCTCCACGGATCCGTCGTCGTGGAGGATCACCTCGATGTGATCACAGAAGCCGCCCAGGGCCTCGTCCACCGAGTTGTCGATGATCTCCCAGAGGCAGTGCATGAGACCACGGCTGTCGGTGGAGCCGATGTACATGCCGGGGCGCTTGCGCACCGCCTCGAGCCCCTCGAGGACGAGAAGGTGCCGCGCGGTGTAGTTACCGCCGCCCCGGTCTGCTCCGGTCAGCAGCGCAGTGGACGGCACGGACGTGTCGGCGGTCACGCGGTTCGCTCCTCGCTGAATTTCTGGTTGGCCCGGCTGTGGGCACGATGGTGGCATGGTCGCCCGTCAGAGCGTACCGAGGCTTGATAGAGCCTTTGTGCCGCCACCCGTTGAAACGTCCATGCTAGTCCCACCGGCCACCGTTTCGCTCGTACGTTCGATAGCTCATGGCGGTGCCGCACACATCACGTTCCCTTTCAGGCATGAACCATTTAGGCTCCGGGCACGTCCTCATTCACAACCGGCAACCCGGCCGGGAGGGCAAACCAGACAATCGACGCGAAGCATCAAAGCTAGGCAATACGGCTCATTCGCCGCCAAACGTCACCATCCGGCCTACTCAGAAGCAACTTTTGGGAAAAAGCCACGAGCGGGAACGATTTCAGGCTGGTTGGATGTTGACCCTGGTACGACAGCTCGTCGAGCTAGAGAAGAGGCGACGTGACTACTGTTCTGACCCCCGCGAGCCCGTTGACGGCCGCTGACCGCTGCGATCGCTGCGGCGCCCAGGCGTACCTGCGCGTCGTTCTGATCAGCGGTGGTGAACTGCTCTTCTGTGCCCACCACGGGCGCAAGTTCGAGCCGGAACTCAAGAAGATCGCCGCGGAAATACAGGACGAGACCGAGCGACTCACGGCCGTTCCGGCGTCCGCGTCCGAAGACGAACGCTGACGCCTCACACCCACGACGACGAGCGACGCCGGCCCAGGGCCGGATTTGCGGGCGGTCTGCCCCCGAGCGGGGCGGCCGCCCACGCTCGTATCGTGGGTCTTTCCGCGCTTTCGGCATGACCCAAGGGCCCTGCGGAGCTTGCTCCCGGGCCTCTTCCAGGCCCTTCCACAGGCGTCCTCGGGCTCCGCGTCAGCCATGGGCGGCCACCAGGCCGGC
>NZ_JAAAYH010000423.1:0-7622 GCF_018035285.1 Streptomyces sp. MK37H
CTGGTCACCGTGGCCGCCGTCTCCCTGGCCATCGCCACTCCCGCCGTGGCCGCGCCGGACACCACCGCCACCCCCACCGTCGAGGAGCAGCGGCTCGACAAGGCCGCGCCCCAGGAGATCCTGCGCCGCAGCGGGTTCGACGACGTGGCACCGGACTTCGCCCGCGCCCTGGCGGGGACGCACTCCGCCACCGAGGCCGAGCGCGTGATCACCCGCGAGGGCCGGGCACTGTGGAAGCGCGCCGTGGACCGCGTACAGGGCCGGGGGCCCGCCGGCGGGGACCTCAGCCGGGACGACGACCGGCCGCTGTACTGGGCGCGGCTCGGGATGACCCGCGCGCTCGGCCAGTGGCAGCCGGGCTTCCCGCTCACCGACGCCCGCCGCGCCGCGCTCCTCACCACGCTGGAGCGCACCTCACGCGGACAGGACTCGCTCGACCTCCCCGCCGGTACGCACGTCAAGCGCATCGTGGTCACCGGCTTCGACCCGTTCCAGCTGGACGCCGATGTCCGCCGTTCCAACCCCTCCGGCGCGGCGGCGCTCGCGCTGGACGGGACGACGATCCGTACCGACAACGGCCCGGCCCGTGTCGAGACCGCCGTCTTCCCCGTCCGCTGGGCCGACTTCGCGGACGGCACGGTCGAGCGGACGCTGCTGCCCGCCTTCCGGTCGGGGCCGCGCCGGGTGGACGCGTTCCTGACGGTGAGCCAGGGCCGGGTGGGCCGGTTCGACGTCGAGCGCACCAACGGCGCCTGGCGGGGCGGCTATCCGGACAACGCGAACGTCTCCCGCACCGAGACCGTGCCCATCCCGGCCGGTGTGCCGACCCCGCAGCCCCAGCCGCAGTGGACGACGACCACCCTCCCCTACGAGAAGATCGTCGCGGCGAACACCGGCCCCGTCCCCGTCTACGACCACACCGAGGTCACCGAGATCCCGGCGGGCGGCACCACACCCGTGGTCCGCCCGGACGGCCCGACCCCCGGCTCGACGGCCCGCGCGGGCGGTGGCGGCGACTACCTCTCCAACGAGATCGCCTACCGCGCCACCCTGCTGCGCGACGCGGTCGGCCTGAAGGCCCCGGGCGGCCATCTCCACACCCCGGTCCTGCAGTTCGGCCCGGGCAACACCGACCCCGCCACGGGCCAGGTCACCGACCCGGACTTCGTCCACAACCGCGAGGCCATCACCGCCCAGGTGCGCTCGGTCCTCACCGTGGTCGCCGCTACGACCCGTTGACGCCGCGGGCCGGGCGCTCGGCGAGCAGCAGAGCCAAGGGCCCGGCCGGAAGCAGGAAGCGGCCCTGCGCGACCGCGTCGATCGCGTCGCCCATCGACCACCACGAAAGCTTGAACTCCTGCTCAGTAGGGATGAGTGAAGGCGCCCGCCGGGCCCGCCGCGGTCTCGCCCTGCGGGGTCGCGGGCTCGTTCTCGCCCGTCAGGTCGCGGACCAGCAGGGTCGCGCCCGCGACGGCGCCCGGCATCAGGAAGACCGCGACCAGGGGGAGGAGGTAGAGGAGGGCCAGGGGGACACCGAAGCCGAGGGAGAGCAGGCGGCGGGAGTGGAGCATGCGGCGGCGCTCCTTCAGGAGGATGCCGCGGCGCAGCAGGGCGATCGAGGTCAGCTCCTCGGTGAGGAAGAAGCCGGTCACGCAGAAGGCCAGCGCGGGGATCACGGTCTGGCCGACGCCCGGGATGAAGCCGAGCGCGAAGAACAGCACGCTCCAGAGGGTGACGCGGATGAGCAGGGCGATGGCCTCGCGCAGCCCTATCCACAGCTCCGCCCAGATCGACAGGCCGGAGTCGGGGACCGCGCCGCCCTCGGAGCGGTCGACCTGCTCGGAGAGCGACTCGTAGAAGGGCTGGCCGACCAGGAGCGTGACCGCCGTGAAGGTGAGGACGGCGAGGAAGAGGCAGATGGCGGCGAGGAGAATCGTAAGGGCGCCACGGAAGATGCCGAGCCAGGGTGAGGACCAGTCGTCGGCGAAGGGCGTGGCCCATGCGATGACGTCATCGGTCCAGAAGAAGAGGGCGACGAGGGCCGCCGCGTAGCCGACGAGGGTGATCAGGGCGGGAATCATCCCGAACCCCCACCATCTCCCATGCCGGGCCACCCAGCGCTGCCCCTTCATCAGATAACCGAAGCCACTCACAAGATCACGCATGGGCCGAAGCCTACTGGCCTAGCGTAGCGCGAAAAGGACGCCGAGTTTATCGATCTCGTCACCGGCGCGGCCGGTGAAACCCACGATCCGCCAGCCCGCGGGGGCGGTATAGGTGGCGGCGTCCGACGTGGGCGTTCCGGTCGTCACCGTACGGCCCGTGTCGGTGGTGAACGCCGCCGAGAACACACGGGTACGGCCGTCCTTCTGGCCCCGGGTGAGGGTCACGGAGGTGAGGTGTTCGGCGGGGCCGAGGGTGAGGGAGACCGGGGTGCCGCCGGTGCCGCCGTGGGTGAGGGCCGCCCCGCCGTCCATGGCCAGGGACACCGCGTCCAGCCGGGAGCCGCCGCGCAGGGTGAGGGTGCGGGGCGCGGGCGGTGCGGCGGGCAGGTCGTCGGCGTCGTTGAAGGCGGTGCCGTGCGGGCCGCCGAACTGGTCGCTGGCGCGCAGCGCGGCCGGAGTGCGCCAGGAGAGGTCCACGGTGTGCGGATAGTGGTCGGACAGCGGTTTGCCGTCGGCGTCGAGGAAGGCCGTGTGCGCGTTGTGGTAGCGGGTGGCGGTGAGGGAGAGCAGCGGGCCGGAGCGGTAGAGGACCTTGTCCACGACCTCGCAGGTGTCGGTGACGTTGTCCGGGTCGCAGACCAGGGCGTCGGAACCGGCGGGCGGGGCCGAGCCGCCGCGCACGAGGTCCACCCAGGCGTCGGTGAGGCCGTTGCGGGTGGCGAGGTCGCGGATGTTGTCGGCGGCGCGGGTGTAGCGGGTGTTGGTGTCGCCCATGACGAGCACCGCGTTGCCGGAGGAGTGGGCGGTGATGTAGTCGGAGAGCTGGGTGATGTTGGCCCGGCGGGCGGTGAGGTCGGCGTCCGTCGTCCCCGCGTTGGTGTGCACGTTGTACAGGTCGAGGTACGCGCCCTCGGCCAGCCGCACCCGGGCGAGGGTGAAGCCCTTCGGGGTGAGGCAGTCGGTGCCGTTGCACCGGTTCCACTTCACCCGCTCGAAGTCGTCGTACGGCAGGTCGGAGAGGGTGTTGAGGCCGTCCCCGAAACCGGCGCCACCGCTGGTGGGGGTGCGGTACGGGTGGTCGTCACCGGCGTAGAGCGCGGCGTGGTAATTGAAGTCCTCCTGGACGTTGACGATGTCGTACGCGCCGAGCCGGGGCGAGATCAGCGGGGTGTTCTTGGCGGGGTGGCCGGAGGACAGGCCCTCGGGGAGCCCCGCCACGTTGTAGGTCAGGACGTTGAACGTGCCCGTGGTGGCGCGGGGGGCCTGGGTGTCCGCCACCGCGGATGTGGCGCCGGACGGGGTCGCGGTCGCGCAGAGGGTGAGCGCCGCCGCGGCGGCGACGGCTAAGCGTCCGATGAGTCTCAAGGAGGTGTCCTCTCGGCTGATGAACCGCTGACGATGGGCTGTTGGGCGTGCGGTGTTCGGCTGGTGTTCAACCGCGTTGCTTAGGTTCGCGCCTATGGCCCCCGGACATCACCACCCTCACGATGAACTCGCGGTGCACAGCCTGCCCCCGGCCCTCGACCTGTCCGTACGGGACGAGGAGCTGACCCCCGACCAGCTCTCCCGGCGCTCGATGCTGCGCCGCGCGGGGCTGCTGGGCGCGGGGCTCGGCGCCGTGAGCGTGCTGGACGGCGGCACCGCGCGCGCCGTCGCGGCGAACGGCGCGGCGACGCCCGGCTCCCGGCACGGCGGCGGCTATCTGTGGCTGGCCGGGGACCACCACATCCACACCCAGTACAGCAACGACGGCAAGTACCGGGTCATCGACCAGGTGCGGCAGGGTGCCCGGCACGGCCTGGACTGGATGGTGATCACCGACCACGGGAACGTCACCCACGCCCGGATCGGGGTCGAGAAGGTCAACCCCGACATCCGCGAGGCGCGCGAGACCCACCGGGACGCGCTGGTCTTCCAGGGGCTGGAGTGGAACATCCCCGGCGCCGAGCACGGCACGGTCTTCGTCCACCCCGGCCGTGACGAGGTGGCGGTGCTCAAGGAGTTCGAGACCTCCTTCGACGGGTCGGTCAGGAACGCCGGGGACTCCACCCCGCGGAACGAGGCCCTGGCCATCGCCGGTCTTGACTTCCTCTCCGACGCGGTGCGCCGGCGGCGCGTCAAGGCGGCGCTGATGCTCGCCAACCACCCCGCCCGCAAGGGCCTGGACTCCCCGCACGAGATCCGGGGCTGGCGGGACGCCCAGCCGCATATCGCCGTGGGCATGGAGGGCGCGCCGGGCCACCAGGCCGCCGGAATCCCGGCCTCGGCGCACGGCCCGGGCGGTGCGCGCGGGCTGTACGAGAACGCCCCCGGGCCGCAGTCCTTCGCCGCGTACCCGGCCGAGTCGTACCGCACCTGGGGCGGCTTCGACTGGATGACGGCCACGGTGGGCGGGCTGTGGGACAGCCTGCTCAGCGAGGGCAAGCCGTGGTGGATCACCGCCAACTCCGACTCCCACAACGTCTACGCCGACACCGCGACGCGCGGCCCCGGCAGCGACTACGAGACCAACGGACGGCAGAACGACCCGGTGTACCGGGGCGGGCTCGACCTGGAGGAGAACGACTACTGGCCGGGCCAGTACAGCCGCACCCATGTGGGCGCCGAGGACTTCTCGTACGCCGCCGTCATGGACGGCATCCGGGCGGGCCGGGTGTGGGTGGACCACGGCGGGCTGATCAGCGGCCTGGACGCGCGGCTCGGCGGTGGCCGGGGGCGTTCGGTCACCCTGGGCGGCACACTGCACGTGGCGCGCGGCACCCGGGTGCGGCTCGAGGTGGACATCGCCCTGGCGAACGGCCCCAACTGGGCCGGCTTCGTACCGAAGCTGGCGCGGGTCGACGTCATTCAGGGCGAGGTCACGGGCGCGGCGGACGACCGTGACACGTTCGCGGCGCCGCGCACCCGGGTGGTGAAATCGTTCGAGATCGGCCGCACGACGGGAACGGTCCGGCTCTCCTACGACCTCGGCCCCGTGGACCGCCCGCTGTACGTACGGCTGCGCGGCACCGACGGCAACCGCGTGGCGGTGGGCGCGCGGGGCGCGGCGGTGGATCCGCACGGCCCGGCCATGGATGTGCCGGGCGATGCGGACCCGTGGCGCGATCTGTGGTTCTACGCCAACCCGATGTGGGTCCTGCCCTCCTGACGACCGCCGGGGGCCGGTGCTGACGCGTTTCAGAGCTTCCCCGCGCCCGCCTGGGCGGTCACGGTGGCCACGACGGAGGACGCCGGTTCCGCCGTGTACGCGTACGGCGGGGTGGTGAAGCTGCCGGTCTGGGACACCTCCGTGGCCGCCCCGCCCAGGTCGTTGCCGCGCAGCACCGCGTAGCCGTCGACATCGCTGTCCCGGCTGGTGGTGACGGCCACCTCGGTGTCGCGGAAGACGTTGTTCTCGACCAGCGTCTGCGCGCCCATCCGGGAGTGCACACCGGTTTCCGCGCCCCGCACGTAGTTGTCGTAGAAGTGGCCGGTGCCGAAGCGCAGGCTGGGGATGCGTGAGTACACGTCCGAGAACCAGTTGTGGTGGTACGTCACCTTGAGGTGACCGGTGTCCTCGCTCGCGTTGTTGTCGCTGTGGCCGACCAGGCTGCCCTTGAAGTGGTCGGCGAACTTGTTCCAGGAGACGGTGATGTCGTCCGAGCCGTGGTTGATGTCCAGCAGACCGTCGTAGTAGTCCTTGTCGTGGTCGCGATCGGCCGAGAAGGTGTTGTGGTCGATCCATACCTTGGTGGACTTCTGCACGGTGATGCCGTCGGACGGCTTCCGGGGCTTGCTGATGTCGAGGTTGCGGACGATGACGTTCGTCGACTCCTTCAGCCGCAGTCCGCCACCGGTGAAACCGGAGCCCGAACCCACGCCCAGCACGGTGGTGTTGGAGCCGATGTCCACCTGGCCGGTGAGGGAGATCAGCCCGGAGACCCTGACCACCTTGGCCTTGTCGCCGGTGACGGCGGCCTTGAAGGCGTCCAGGGAGGTCACGGTGGTGGCGGTGGCGTTCCCACCGCCCGTGGTACCGGCGCCGAAGCCGAGGGGGGTGGTCTCGGCGGTGGGACGCGCCCCCGTGGCGGAGCGTGCGGCGGTGGGGTGTGCGGTGTCGGAGCGTGCGGAGTCGGCCGAGTCCGCGCCATGGGCGGAGACCGTGGAGAGGCCACCGAGGGCGAGCGCAGCGGTGACACCCGCGGCGACCGCGGTCAGCCGGCGTCGGTCGCGGGCGGTGACGCGGGTGACGTCCATGACGTCGTCGCCCGTGGTGCCGTGGTCCGTGGTGCCGTGGTCGTGCGTCGAGCGCATGGGGGAGTCCTCTCATTCGGAGGATCTCCACACGGGAGGGGCAATCGCTTGCGGGATGAGCGCGGGTGAGCGGCAAGCACGCTGATCACAAAGGCCGGTGGAGATCGCCAAAGGTTGCGGCTCTGACGGTGCGGGGCCCTGGCGCCGGGCGATGTGGTCAGGATCGCCCCGGCGGACAGCGGCCATCCCGGAAGAAGCTAGTAAGCGCTTGTGATGCTGTCAACACCCGCATGCCGCAAGGGAGTTGGCCGTATCGAGAGTTGACGGGCGGGGACTTTGCCGAATCCACAGGCGTCCCACAGGAACCGCCTCTACCTTTCCATGCTCATGACAGACCAATCCCCCGCCCCCATGGGGCGCCGAAGAGTACTGCTCGCCGGAAGCGCCGCCGCGGCGGCCATCGGAATCGGCGCGGGCACGGCCGCCGTCCGCCCCGAGACGGCCACCGCGAGTGACACGGCCGCCGGGACCACCGCCGCCATCTGCAAGCTCACCAAGGAGCTCACCGAAGGCCCGTACTACCTCGACCACGCCCTCGTACGCGCGAGCGTCGCCGAGGACAAGAAGGGAGTCCCGCTCGAACTCGTCCTCACCGTCGTGGACACCGCCACCTGCGCGCCCATCAACAAGGCGCTGGTGGAGATCTGGTACTGCGACGCGCTCGGCGAGTACTCCGGCTTCGTGGGCAACAACGGCCACCAGGAGCCGGACAACGGCAAGTTCCTGCGCGGCGGCGTGCTCACCGGCACCGACGGGGTGGCCAAGCTCACCGGGATCTACCCCGGCTGGTACCGAGGCCGCTGCATCCATGTCCACCTCAAGGTGCACACGGGCGTCACGCTCACCCCGGACGGCTCGTTCACCGGCGGCAACGAGATCCACACCGGTCAGCTCTTCTTCGACGAGAAGATCACCGAGGCGGTGGCCAAGCTCTCCCCGTACTCCACCAACACCGTCCCCCGCACCCCCCTGTCCGCCGACGGCATCTACGGCAACGGTGGCACCGCCGCCGGGCTGCTCGCCGTGACGGCGCTGGGCAGCACGCCGTCCGCCGGCTACCGCGGCACGCTCACGGTCGGCGTCGACCCGGACGCCTGACCGGCCGCCGCACCTCGTCCCCCGTTCCGTCCACGCCCCGCCCGGCACCCCGGGCGGGGCCTTCCC
>NZ_JAAAYH010000424.1:0-7611 GCF_018035285.1 Streptomyces sp. MK37H
GCGGCCTCCTGGGCCTCCGGGGGCATGGGCGCCAGGAGCTCGGAGGCGTCGGGGCGCGGGTCGGTGGACTGCGGGTCGGCGGGATTCGGGTCCGTGGACTGCGGGTCGGCGGGATTCGGGTCCGTGGGCTGCGGGTCGGCGGGATTCGGGTCCGTGGGCTGCGCGCCCTCCTGGCCGGTGCCGGAGGCGGCCGATGCGGCGGGCGGGGCCGTGGAGGCGCCGGCGTCGGGCAGCGGCGGCAGCTCGGTGGGCGATGTCTCGGCGGCGGGCAGCTCCCCGACGGCGGTCTGCTCGGGCTGCTGCGACTCGACGGCGGTCTCTTCGGCGTTCGAGGCGTCGGCGCAGTCGGAGGGCAGCAGCGCCAGCGAATCGGGTTCGAGGACGATCATCACCTTACGGTCGCCGATGCCCTCGGCGACGGCGTCGATCCACGCCTGGTACGCGGCGAGGCCGTCGGCTCCCCCGCTCGAGTAGCTGCCGCAGTCACGGCCCGGGATGTTGTAGAGGGCGAGGACCGGCAGCCTCCCCTGCAGGCCCGCGCTCCGCGTCGTCCGGCGGACCAGCCGCGTGACCTGCTCCGGGGTCTCGTCCCCGTACCAGACCGCGTGCGGCGTCCGCACCATGGCGAGGAGCCCGGCGGAGTCACGGAAGTCGCCCCGCCAGGCGAGCCGGGCCACCTGGCGGTAGGAGTCCCGGTCGGGCGGCGGGGTGTAGAGGCGGGCCAGGCGCGAGGACTCGTCGTTGTCCTCCGGCACGGCCGCGCTCACCACGGGGCTGATCAACAGGGGCAGGGTGGCCGCGGCCACGACGGCCGTCGACACGGTGAGGATCTTGCGTCTCTTACGCACGTGCGCACTCCAGGGGGCGGCAGGACCAAGGTCGGTTTCTGACTCTCACTCAGAAACCGGCACCCGGCAAATGAACCCTCCGCCAGATGGCAGAGGGTTTTTCCCGCTCAGGAGTGGCCTTATGTCAGACGATCCTTCTGTGATCTGATGTGATTTCAGGTCTACGGATGTCGGGCGACGGCGTTCTACGGCGTTCTACGGCATTTCAGGCGACCGAGCCGATCCGGTCCGAGGGCGCCCGGGTGTCGTGGTGGATCGGGGTCCGGGCACCCGTCAGCGGCGTACCGCTGCCGCCCCGCCGGTTCGCGACGATCTCGCCCGCGATGGACAGCGCGGTCTCCTCGGGCGTACGGGCGCCGAGGTCCAGCCCGATCGGGGAGCGCAGCCGGGCCAGCTCCGGCTCGCCCACACCGGCCTCGCGCAGCCGCCGCAGCCGGTCCCGATGGGTCCGCGCGGAGCCCATCGCGCCGACGTACGCCACGGGCAGCAGCAGCGCCCGCTCCAGCAGCGGGACGTCGAACTTCGGGTCGTGGGTGAGCACGCACAGCACCGTGCGGCCGTCCACCTCGGTCCGGTCAAGATAGCGGTGCGGCCAGTCGACGACCACCTCGTCGGCGTCCGGGAAGCGTAGCTCGGTCGCGAAGACCGGACGGGCGTCGCAGACCGTGACGTGGTAGTTCAGGAACTTCCCGATCCGCACCAGCGCGCTGGCGAAGTCCACCGCCCCGAAGACGATCATGCGCGGCGGCGGCACGCTGGACTCCGCGAGCAGCGTGACGGGCCGCCCGCAGCGGCTCCCCTCGGCGCCGATCTCCACGGTCGCGGTGCGCCCGGCGTCCAGCAGGGCGCGGGCCTCCGCAGCCGCCGTACGGTCCAGCTCGGGGTGGCCGCCCAGGGTGCCGTCCCAGCCGCCGTCCGGGCCGACGAGCAGGGCGCGGCCCAGCAGCTCGGGCGGGCCGTCCACGATCCGGGCCAGCGCGGTCGTCCTGCCCCCGGCGGCGGCGGACGCCGCGGCGGCGAACACCGGGCGCAGCTCACGGTCGGCCGCCCGAACCGGGCTGACCAGGACATCTATGATCCCGCCGCAGGTCAGGCCGACCGCGAAGGCGTCCTCGTCGGAGTAGCCGAAGGTCTCCCGTACGCTCTCGCCGGTGCGCAGCGACTCCTGGCACAGCTCGTACACCGCGCCCTCGACACAGCCGCCGGACACGCTGCCGACCGCCGTGCCCTCCGCGTCCACGGCGAGCGCGGCGCCGGGCAGGCGGGGTGCGCTGCCGCCCACGGAGACCACGGTGGCGACGGCGAAATCCCGGCCCTCCGCGCACCAGCGGTGCAGCTCGGCGGCGATGTCCAGCATGGTGATCAGCTCCTCGGACGGCCATGTGCAGGCCGCCTATATTCGCGTCAACGCGCCGGGTCCGCGAAATCTGCCCTCAGGTGCCGGTCAGATGCTCCGGGCGGACGGGCACGCGCCTCAGGGGGAGGCCCGTGGCGGCGCGGATGGCGGCGACGACGGCCGGGGTGGAGGAGAGCGTGGGCGCCTCGCCGACGCCGCGCAGCCCGTACGGGGCGTGGTCGTCGGCCAGCTCCAGCACCTCCACCGGCATGGCCGGGGTGTCCAGGATGGTGGGGATCAGATAGTCCGTGAACGACGGGTTGCGCACCCGCGCCCCGTCCTGCGAGACGACGATCTCCTCCATCACGGCGAGCCCCAGCCCCTGCGTCGAACCGCCGTGGATCTGCCCGACGACCGACAGCGGATTGATCGCCTTGCCCACGTCCTGCGCGGCCGCCAGCTCGACCACCTTGACCAGGCCCAGCTCGGTGTCCACCTCGACGACCGCGCGATGGGCGCAGAAGGAGTACTGCACATGGCCGAAGCCCTGTCCGGTGCGCAGATCGAACGGCTCGGTCGGCCGGTGCCGGAACTCCCGCTCCAGGTCGATCGCCTGGTCGCCGAGGATCCCGGCGAGGTGGCCGATCACCTCGCCGCCGTCGGTGACCACCTTGCCGTCCTCCAGCCGCAGCCGTTCGGGCTCCGCCCACGCGGGGTGGGAGGCGCCGAACCGTTCGCGGCCCCGCCGCAGCACCTCCGCCCGGACCGCCTCGCAGGCGTGCTTGACGGCGCCGCCCGTCATATACGTCTGGCGGGAGGCGGAGGTGGAACCCGCCGAGCCGACCCGGGTGTCGGCCGGGTGGAGGGTGACCCGGTCGACACCCAGCTCGGTGCGGGCGATCTGGGCGTGCACGGTGACCCCGCCCTGGCCGACCTCGGCCATCGCGGTGTGCACCAGGGCGACCGGCTCGCCGCCGATCACTTCCAGCCGGATCCGGGCGGTGGAGTAGTCGTCGAAGCCCTCGGAGAAGCCGACGTTCTTGATGCCGACCGCATAGCCCACCCCGCGCACCACGGCCTCGCCGTGGGTGGTGTTGGACAGCCCGCCCGGCAGGGCCCGTACGTCCACCGGGCCGCCCGCCGCCTCCCAGGCGCGCTCGGGCGGCATCGGCAGCGCCTTGACGCGGCGCAGCAGCTCGGCGACCGGGGCCGGGGAGTCGACCACCTGCCCGGTGGGCATGGTGGCGCCCTGCGACATGGCGTTGCGCTGCCGGAACTCCACCGGGTCCAGGCCGAGTTCGGCCGCCACCGCGTCCATCTGCGCCTCGTAGGCGAAGCACGCCTGGACGGCGCCGAAGCCGCGCATCGCTCCGCAGGGCGGGTTGTTGGAGTAGAGGGCGATGGCCTCGACGTCCACGTTCTCCACGACGTAGGGGCCGATGGACAGGGAGGCGGCGTTGCCGACCACCGCCGGGGAGGAGGAGGCGTACGCGCCGCCGTCCAGGACGATGCGGCACTGGACGTAGAGCAGCGTGCCGTCGCGGGTCGCGCCGTGTTCGTAGGTGAGCTTGGCGGGGTGGCGGTGGACATGGCCGAAGAAGGACTCGTACCGGTTGTAGACAATCTTGACGGGCCGTCCGGTGCGCAGCGCCAGCAGACAGGCGTGGGCCTGCATGGACAGGTCCTCGCGCGCGCCGAACGCCCCGCCGACGCCGGAGAGCGTCAGCCGCACCTTGTCGGCGGGCAGTCCGAGGACCGGGGCGAGCTGGTCGCGGTCGACATGCAGCCACTGGGTGGCGATGTAGAGGTCCACCCCGCCGTCCTCGGCGGGCACCGCGAGCCCCGACTCCGGGCCGAGGAACGCCTGGTCCTGCATGCCCACCTCGTAGTCCCGGCGGACCACCACATCGGCGCGGGCCCGGGCGGCGGCGACATCGCCGCGCCGGATGGGCTGGCGGTGCACGATGTTCGGGTGTGGCACGTGGGACGCGTGGTGGTCCCGGCGGCCGGGGTGGAGCAGCGGGGCGTCCGGTGCGGTGGCGGTGGCCTCGTCCACGACCAGCGGCAGCTCCTCGTACTCCACCGCGATCAGGGCGGCGGCGCGGCGCGCGGTCTCGGGGTGGTCGGCGGCGACGATCGCGACGGGCTCGCCGTGGAAGCGGACCCGGTCCTTGGCGAGCACGGGCTGGTCGCGGATCTCCAGGCCGTAGTGGGTCCCGGCGGGCAGGTCGTCATGTGTCATGACGGCGTACACGCCGGGCAGGGCGAGCGCCCCGGCGGTGTCGATGGACCGGATCGCGGCGTGGGCGTACGGGCTGCGGAGGGTGAAGCCCCACAGCATGTCCTCGTGCCACAGATCCGAGGAGTACGCGAACTCGCCGGTCACCTTGAGGGTGCCGTCCGGGCGCAGGGTGGACTCACCGACGGTCCCCCGGGTGGCGCCGGTGGCCTGGGTGAGGGTGGTGGGGGCACTGGCGGTGCGGTCGGCTGCCACGGTCAGACCGCCTCCCCGGTGCGGGCGGCCGCGAGCCGGACCGCGTCGAGGATCTTCTCGTAGCCGGTGCAGCGGCAGAGGTTGCCGGAGAGCGCCTCGCGGATGTCGGCGTCGGAGGGGTCGGGGTTGCGCTCCAGCAGCTCATCGGCGGCCACGAGCAGTCCGGGGGTGCAGAAGCCGCACTGGACGGCGCCGGCGTCGATGAACGCCTGCTGGACCGGCGCCAGCGGGGCGGACTCCCCAGGGCGGCCGACCTCGGGCTTCCCCGGGCGGGCCGCCCCCGGCGCCCCCGGACGGGTCGCCTCGGGCACCCCGGGGCGGACCGCGTCCGGCTCCCCGAAGCGGCCTGCCTCGGCGTCCCCGGGGCGCACCGCCTCCGGCTCCCTGGAGCGGCCCGCCGCGGGCTCATCGGGGCGGACGGCCGCAGACTCCCCAGGGCGACCCGCCGCGGGCTCGTCGGAGCGGCCCACCTCACGCTCCCCGGGACAGACGGCCCCAGCCGCTTCCGCGGCGGACCGCTGCCGGGCGTGGTCCGCGAGTCCCTCGACGGTGACCACCTCGCACCCCTCGGCCTGCCCCGCCGCCACCAGGCAGGCGCACACCGGCACCCCGTCCAGGCGGACCGTGCAGGAACCGCATTCGCCCTGCTCACAGGCGTTCTTGGAACCCGGAAGCCCCAGCCGCTCGCGCAGCACGTACAGCAGGGACTCACCCTCCCAGACGTCATCGGCCTCGTACGGCCGCCCGTTGACCTTCATGTTCACGCGCACTGTGCGGTCCTCCCCTCTCCCTCGCGATACGCCTCCCAGGTCCAGCCGAGCGTGCGGCGCGCCATGACCCCCACCGCGCGGCGGCGGTAGGCGGCGGTGCCGCGTACGTCGTCGATCGGGCGGCAGGCCCCGGCGCACAGCTCGGCGAAGCGCCGGACGGCCGACGGGTCGAGGGGCGCGCCGCTGTCCCAGAAGCCGCCCTCCTCCAGCGCCGCGCCCAGGAACTCCTCGGCCTCATGGGCTCGTACCGGCGTGGGCGCGGCCGATCCGATGCCGGTGCGCACGGTGCGGGTGCGCGGATGGAGCGCGACGGCGAAGGCGCAGACCGCGATCACCATGGCGTTCCGCGTTCCGACCTTGGAGAACTGCTGCGGGCCGTCCGCTCGTCGGATGTGCACCGCCCGGATCAGCTCATCGGGCTCCAGGGCATGGCGCTTGACCCCGGTGAAGAACTCCTCGACCGGGATCCGCCGGGTGCCGCGCACCGACGCCACCTCCACCTCGGCCCCGGCCGCCAGCAGCGCGGGGTGGGCGTCCCCGGCGGGCGAGGCGGCGCCGAGATTGCCGCCGACGGTGCCACGGTTGCGGATCTGCGGTGAGCCGACGGTGTGCGCGGCGAGCGCAAGCCCCGGCAGCTCGGTCCGGAGCTCCTCGATGATCCGGGTGTACGGGACGCCCGCGCCCAGCCGGACCGTACGGTCGGTGGTCTCCCACTCGGCCAGTTCGGCGACGCGGGTCAGATCGAGCAGATACTCGGGCCGCCGGTGATCGAAGTTGATCTCGACCATCACATCGGTGCCGCCCGCGATGGGCACGGCGGTGGGGTGCTCGGCCTTCGCGGCGAGCGCCTCCTCCCAGCCGGCGGGGCGCAGGAAGTCCATGGGTCTCTCTTCTCGAATCGTCGGCGTCGGCATCGTGGGGAGGGGGCTCCCGCACGTGGCTGCCGATACCTGGCTCACCACGCGCGGGGCGTCCTCCAAGAACTCTGCACACGGCTCAACGCCAGTAGACCGAGGTGTGGGCCACATGGTGCAGTCACCAAAGACATGAAGCAATTGGCTGGCCAGGGGGCAGGTCTTGTAGATTCGAACGAACGGCGGGGACCGGAAACCTCGCGGTATTCGACCGGCAACACGGAACAAGATCGGCTGGCATCACATGCGGCTGCGCGCACTGCTGGAGAACGACACCCTGGGGCTGCGTCTGCTCGGCGGCGAGGACGAGCTGGACCGCACCGTGCGCGGCGTGATGACCACCGATCTGCGCGACCCCAGCCGCTATCTCTCGGGTGGCGAGCTGGTGCTGACCGGGCTCGCCTGGCGGCGTGAGCCGGAGGACTCCGAGCGGTTCGTCCGCATCCTCGCGGCGGCCGGGGTGGCGGGTCTCGCGGCGGGCGAGGCGGAGCTGGGCGCCGTGCCCGAGGATCTGGTGCTGGCCTGTGGCCGCCATCGGCTGCCGCTGTTCTCCGTGGTCGAGGACGTCGCGTTCGCCACGATCACCGAGCATGTGGTGCGCCAGGTCTCCGGTGAGCGGGCCGGGGATCTGGCCGCGGTCGTGGACCGGCACCGCCGGCTGATGACGTCCGGGCCCGCGGGCGGCGGCCCCGAGGTGGTCCTGGACCTGCTCCGCTCGGACCTGGACCTGACCGCGTGGGTGCTCTCCCCCACCGGCCGCCGGATCGCGGGCCCGACCGCCGCCGGGGCGGCCGCGGAGCCGCCCACGGCGGTACGCGCCCAGCTGGCGGGCGAGCAACTGGCCGCCCGGCGCGACGGGCGGCGCGGCCCGCACCGGCTGACCGCCGCGGACGGCATGACGTACTCCCTCTTCCCCATCCGCAGCGGTGACCCCGGCGACGATGTGCGCGAGACCGTGCTGTCCGACTGGGTGCTGGCGGTCGGCGCGGACGCCGACGAATGGCCGGAGGAGCGGCTGGATCTGCTCTACGGGGTCACCCAGCTGATCGCGGTCGAGCGCGACCGGCGGAACGCCTCCCGCACGGTGCGGCGCAGGCTCGCCCAGGAGGTGCTGGAGCTGGTCCAGTCGGGCGCGCCGCCCGCCGAGATCGCGGCCCGGCTGCGGGTGGCCGCGCCGGTACTGCTGCCGGGGCTCGGCACGGCGCCGCACTGGCAGGTGGTGCTGGCCCGGGTGGAGTGGGGCGTCACG
>NZ_JAAAYH010000425.1:0-7600 GCF_018035285.1 Streptomyces sp. MK37H
TGCCCCGCGGCGGAGCCGCATATCGATGCCGCGGGAAGGGGCGGGGAGGGGAAGGATCCGCCGGACACCCCCTACCCCTAGGGCACTCAGATGCTGATGAGCCGCTCCAGCACATTGCGATAGCCCCGCATCGCCAGACGCAGCTCCTCCGTCTCCGAGCTGACCGCGTCGTCCTCGTGCCAGGCGGCACGGAGGGTGGCGCGGCGCTCGGCCAGGAGGTCGGTGAGGCGGGCGGCCACCTCCACGAGCAGGGCGTCGGCCTCCTCCACGGCGCCGCGTGGGGAGTCCACGAAGCCGCTGACCGCGTACCGCAGCCGCTGGGTCAGCTTGTCGTGCTCGCTCGTGGGCAGCACGGGGAAGCTGGGGCCGCTCGGAGTGTTCGACGGCTCGCCCGACCGCTGGGCGGAGGACCCGTTCGTCGGCGTGGGCCCACTCCCGTTCGTCGGCTCGTGCTCCGGCATCGTCGCGTGCCAGGACGTCATCGGTTCCGCCGCCTCCGTGTTGCGCGGCCGCTGGGACAGCGGATCCGTGTTGCGCGGCGGCTGGGACAGCGGAGCCACTTCATGCTTCTCCAGCCCATGGCGCCGCTGCCCGTCGTTCTCCGCCGGGTCCTCCGCCGGGTCGGTCGGGTCCGTCACCACGCGCCGCCCTTCCTGGTGTGGCCGAACCGCGTATGGCCATGGCCCGTCCCCGTCCCGGTCCCTGGCAGCCACTTCCGGAGGCCGCTCTCGCTCCGCCGCTCGCCGTGGTGGTGCTGCCGCGCGGTCTTGGTACCGGTCGGGGCGCCGTGGTGCGGCGGCCTGACCAGATCCTCGAAGAACGGCCGGGCGTGCACCACGGCCTCGCGCAGCTCCTCGGTGTCCGCGCGCCCCTCGCGGGCGCGGGCGGCCGTGTCGTGGATCTGCCGGTAGCCCTGGACGTGCCCGGCGTGGTGCACGGACAGCGCCGCCACCTGCTCCTCGTAACGGCCCGACGGGTAGCCACGGTCGTGGGCGAGCCGGGCCAGGAGCTGATCGGCGCCGGTCACCGCGTGTTCCGGAGACTCGATGAACATCTCCTGCATACCGGCCCATTCGGCCACGTACCGCTCGCGCAGCTCACCGGGCAGGGGCTCGGTCCTCAGATCGCCGTACAGCCGCAGCCGTTCCTCGAGTTCCCGCTCCGCCGCCTTGGTGTCGCCCGCGTGCTGGGCGACGTTCAGTTCGTACTCGGGCCCGAAGCGGCGTCGCAGAGCGCGTTCCCTACGGCCGGCGCCCGCGCGGACGACGCGGATGATGAGCGCGGCCGCGAGGACGACCGCGACGACAACCACGATGCTGATCGCACCAGTTGACATGGTCTGCTTCTGCCTTCCCGCTGGCTTCCCCCTCCGCGTTCGGGGGGCTCCTCTCTTCGGGTAGCCCGGTCTTCGGCCCTCAAACTGCGGTGCGTCAGGGGTGTGGTGGGTGCCAGGATGCGGACCATGACGAGTACGCCACGCGCCCACGCCGGTTCGCCCGCCCCCGCGTGCCCCGTGTCTCCCGGCTCCCCCGCGTGCCCCGTGTCTCCCGGCTCCTCCGCGTCCTCCGCACCCTCCGTGTCCTCCGCGTGGACCGTCGCCGCGCGGCCCGTCGGCGACCCCGTCTCGGTCATGCTGCTGCGCGAGTACCTCGTCGATGTCGCCGACCGCTACTACCAGCTCCACGAGGAGCGGGACTCGACCCCGGAGGAGATCGAGCAGGCGCTCGCCGAGATGCCCAGCGACGATCTCGCCCCGCCGCAGGGCGTGTTCCTGCTGGCGCACCATGACGGCGAACTCGCCGGATGTGCGGGGGTGCGGCTGATGGACGCGCGCACGGCGGAGCTGAAGCGGGTGTACGTACGGCCCGCCAAGCGGGGGCTGGGCGGGGGCGCCGCACTGCTCGCGGCCGTCGAGGCGGCGGCGGGCGAACTGGGCGCCGGGCGGATCGTGCTCGACACCCGCCTCGATCTGGTCGAGGCCCGTGGGCTCTACGCACGGCACGGCTACCGGGAGGTTCCGGCCTTCACGGACGGGCCGTACGCCGAGGTCTGGATGGCCAAGGAGCTGGGCTGAGGCGGGGTGCGCCGGGGCGCCGGATCGTCCCCTGGTCCGCCCGATAGTCCACCCGGAACCGCCTGGGTCAAGTCGACGGGGCTCGTCCGCAGTTTGGCGGCTATGCGGGCCAGGGCCCGCTGGTCGGCGGCGGTCAGCGGGTCGAGCACCAGCTGACGCACCGCGCGCACATGCGTCGGCGCAGCGGCGACAACCACCTAGTAGCCGGCGTCGGTCAGGACGGCGATCGTGAAGCGGCCGTCGTCGGGATCGGGGCTACCTCATCAAGGGTTTCCGGGCCCGAAGGGCCCTACCCGCGCGGCGGCGGCGGTCTGCGGTGGTCCGGGCGGGGCTCGCCCTCCCTCGGCTGCTCCGCGTCCGAGCCGCACAGCTCCCGTGTCAGCTCGTCCACCAGCTCGGTCAGGTCGGTCGGGCGGTCCGGTGACCACCAGTCGCCCAGGAGTTCCGCGAGGGATGCCTCGCGGGCCCGGTAGAGCCTGGTCGCGATCTCGCGTCCGTCGTCCGTGAGGATCAGCTCCAGCCCGTAGCGGCGGCAGAGGCCCCGCTCCTCGATCTGGCGGGCCGCCTCGGTGATGACCCGCAGCGGTACGGGCGTGCGCTCGGCGAGCAGGGCGGGTTCGACCGAGCCGTAGTGCTGGATGCGCAGCAGCATCCAGCTCGCGGCGGGTCTGAGGTCGAGACCGGCGCGCCGGGTGATGTCCGCGTAGACCTGCCGGCGGCCCTCCCGGCTGCCCAGCAGGGACAGCGCCCGGGCGCATTCGTCGCGCGAGGTGCGTTCCACGGGGTTGCTGGCGAGTATCTCGCTGCCGTCGGGCGCGGTGACGCTGGCGCGCAGTGGCTCCTCCCGGAGGTACCAGGCGAGGAGGAAGGCGAGCAGCACGACCGGCACCGCGTAGAGGAAGACGTCGGTGATGGAGACGGAGAACGCGTGCCGGACCGCGGCCTGGGCCGCGGGCGGCAGTCGGCCGAGGGTCCGGGGGTCGGAGGTGAGGGCGCCGGGGGTGACTCCGGGTGGCAGGCGCCGTCCGGCGAGGGCGTCGGCGATGTGCGGGCCGAGGTTGTTGGCGAAGATCGTGCCGAAGACGGAGACGCCGAACGAGGCGCCGATCGAGCGGAAGAAGGTCGCGCCGGAGGTGGCGACGCCCAGGTCCTGGTAGCGGACGGAGTTCTGCACGATCAGCACCAGCACCTGGATGACCAGGCCGAGACCGCAGCCGAAGACGAAGAAGTACGCGCTCATCTCGGCCACCCCGCTGGACTCCCGCAGCTGGTGCATCAGCAGCAGCCCGACGGCGGTGACCGCGGTGCCCAGGACCGGGAAGACCTTGTAGCGGCCGGTGCGGCTGACCAGATGGCCGGAGACGGTGGAGGAGACCAGCGTGCCGAGGACCAGCGGTAGCAGATGGATGCCGGACATGGTCGGCGAGACGCCCTGCACGATCTGGAGGAAGGTCGGCAGATACGTCATGCTGCCGAACATCGCGAAGCCGACGATGAAGCCGATGACCGCGCAGAGGGTGAAGGTGCGGCTGCGGAAGAGGGTGAGCGGCAGCACCGGCTCGGCCGCGCGGGTCTCCACCCGTACGAAGGCCGCCAGCAGCACCATGCCGGCCACCGCGAGCCCGACGATCTGCCAGGAGCCCCAGCCGTAGGTGACCCCGCCGAGGGAGGTCATCAGCACCAGGGCGGCGGCCACCACGGCGATCAGGAAGGTGCCGAGGTAGTCGATGGTGTGCGAGGTGCGGCGCACCGGGATGTGCAGGACGGAGGCGACGACGAGGAGGGCGGCGATGCCGAGGGGCAGATTGATGTAGAAGACCCAGCGCCAGCTGAGGCGGTCCACGAACACCCCGCCCAGCAGCGGCCCCAGCACGCTGGCGGCGCTGAAGACCGCGCCGAAGAGGCCCTGGTAGCGGCCGCGGTCGCGGGGCGGGACGATATCGCCGACGATGGCCATCGACAGCACCATGAGGCCGCCGCCGCCCAGCCCCTGCAGCGCGCGGAAGGCGATGAGTTCCGCCATGTTCCCGGCGAGTCCGCACAGCGCGGAGCCGATCAGGAAGATGACGATCGCGGTCTGGAAGAGCCTCTTGCGGCCGTACTGGTCGCCGAGCTTGCCCCACAGCGGGGTGGCGGCGGTCGAGGCGAGGAGATACGCGGTGACAACCCAGGACAGATGCTCCAGGCCGCCGAGGTCGCTGACGATCGTGGGCAGCGCGGTGGAGACGATCGTCTGATCGAGCGCGGCGAGCAGCATGCCGAGCAGCAGCGCGCCGATGGCCACCAGGACCGTGCGCCGCGGCCGGCCCTCTCCGGGGCCGGGGGCCACGGCGCCGGGGGTTCCTGGGCCTCCTGAGGCCGGAGCCGGGCTGCCGGCGTCCCGCGCCATGGCGACTCCTCCTCGCTCCCCTCCGCCCCCTCCTCATCCTCATCCCATCCTCACCTTTATGCCCTGTTACGGCCCGCCGGACCGGTCCGCACGGCGGGCGAACACCTGCGCGGAGGGCGATCGGATGCGCATAATCGCTGCGAACTCCAGGGAGGGAAAGTTCCGTGACGGCAGAGTCCTGCCCGCACTGCTTCGCACCGGCGCGCGCCAACGGCCGCCCCGGCTGTACGTGTGCCGAACGCGCCGCCGCGTCCACCGCGTCCACCGCGACGGCAGGTGCGACCGATGACCAGACCCGGCCGAACCCCCAGGTGACGCTCCCGGAGGAGCGCCCGGCCGGCCCCGATCCGCGCGATCTGCGCCTCTTCGACGAGGCGGAGACGGCGGCGGAGGCGGAGACGGCGGCGAAGGGGGAGAACACCGGGAACACCGGGAACACCGGGAAGGGGGACGGCGAGGAGACGCGGGTGATCGACCGCGTCGAGGAGAGACCCGGCGGGGACGAGGGGGACGAGGCCGACGGCGACGCCCCCGGCCCCGGCCGTCACCGTAAGAGCAAGCGCAAGGTCGTGGCGGCCGTCCTCGCGGGCGCGGCGGCCGTGGCGGTGGCCAGTTCGCTGGCCATCGGCACCGGTCTGCTCGGCGGTGACCACAAGGAGGACGGCAGCGGCGGCGCCGCGAGCGACCATACGCTCGCCGACAGCACCGTCAGCCCCCCGGTCGAGGAGGAGCTGCCGGCCGAAGGGCCCGGCACGTCGTCCGGCTCCCCCTCGTCGAGTACGACGCCCCACCCCTCCGCGTCCGGCTCGGCGCGGGCCGGCGCGACCCCGAGCGAGGGCGGCCCCTCGGGCTCGGCCCGCCCCTCGGCGTCGGCCCCCGCGACCGGCTCGGCGACGAAGCCCGGGCCGAGCGCGTCCGGCGGTCCGACCTCCGCCCCGTCCGGCACCCCCGAGCCGCCCGGCCCTCCGGTGCTGCGCGAGGGCGACAGCGGGCCCGAGGTGGTCGAGCTCCAGCAGCGGCTGACCCAGCTGCTGCAGTACATCGGCGTGGCGGACGGGAAGTACGACGGGGGACTGCGGAGGATCGTCTCCAGCTACCAGGACCAGCACGACATCACGGGCGATCCGGACGGTGTCTACGGCGAGAACACCCGCCGCGACCTCGAATCGAGAACCGACGAGCCGTAGGGGGACGCAACGGGAGCGAGTTGTAAGGGGCCCACCCCCCTGGCGCATAGCGGCGCTGCTTTGTATCGTGAAGGAACAAAGTGGTTCCGCCCGTTTTCCCTGACCGGCGGGCGGAGCCGCTTGTTTTCCTTTCCGTTGCGTCTCTCCGCGGTCCGCACTCCGCGCTCGCGACCAGGAGTCCCGATGTCCCTCACCGCCCGCGCACTCCTCCTCGACATGGACGGCACCCTGGTGAACTCGGACGCCGTGGTCGAGCGCTACTGGCGGATCTGGGCCGCCGAGCAGGGGCTCGACCCCGAGCAGGTCCTCAAGGTCGTCCACGGCCGGCAGGCGCACGCGACCATGGCCGTACTGCTCCCGGACCGCCCGGTGGAGCGGAACCTGGCGGACAACCGCTGGATACTGGAGCGCGAGACCACCGATCTCGACGGCGTCGTGCCGGTCCCCGGCGCGCCCGCCTTCATGGCCGCGCTGGCCGCGCTCCCGCACGCCCTGGTGACCTCCGCCGACGAGGCCCTCGCCCGCGCCCGCATGGGCGCCGCGGGACTGCCGATGCCGGAGGTACGGGTCACCGCGGAACGCGTCGGCGCGAGCAAGCCGGACCCGGAGGGCTTCCTGAAGGGCGCGGCCGAGCTCGGCTTCGCCCCAGCCGACTGCGTCGTCTTCGAGGACTCGGAGGCCGGCATCGCGGCGGGCCGGGCGGCCGGAATGCGTGTGGTCGGCATCGGCCCGCGCGCCGGGGCCCACGCCCCGGACGCGCATGTACGGGACCTGGAGCAGGTGCGGATCGAGGCACTGCCCGAGGGCACGATGCGGCTGCACTTCGCGGACTGAGCGCCGGGACCCACGCCGTGCGGTGATCGCGCCCGGGGTGCCCGGGATCGCGCCCGGGGTGCCCGGGATCGCGCCCGGGGTGCCCGGGATCGCGCCCGGGGTGCCCGGGCGGACGGCCGCCCGGGCACCCCGCCGGTCAGGCCGCGATGGCCTCGTACAGGCTGAACCCCGCCAGCGCCAGCATCACCAGGGCCGCGATCCTGGTGATCAGCCGCAGCGGTACGTACCGCATCAGGGTGCGGCCGCCCACGATGCCCAGACCCGCGACGGCCCACAGGGCCAGCAGCGCGCCGACGCCCACCGACAGCGGGTCGTCGTAGCGGGCGGCGAGGTTCGCGGTCATGATCTGGGTCAGATCGCCGAACTCGGCGATCAGGATCAGCATGAAGCCCGCCCCGGAGACCTTCCAGAAGCTCTGGTCGGCGGGCTTGCGGACCTCCTCCTCGTCGTCGTCCTTCTTGAGGAGCAGCATCGCCGCTCCCCCGAGGAAGAGCACCCCCACGATCGCCTGGAGCAGGCGGTGCGGCAGCAGCGTGAGCACACTGCCCGCCGCGATCGCGAGCCCCACGTGGAGGGCGAAGGCGGCGGCCACGCCGACGAAGACGTACGACGCGCGGTAGCGGGTGCCGAGCATCAGCCCGGCCAGGGCGGTCTTGTCGGGCAGCTCGGCGAGGAAGACGACGCCGAAGACCACGGCGGCGACGGTGATGCTGAACACGGAATGGATACCTCGTAGATCGGGCCGCGCCAAGGGCCCCGGGGAGGGATCGCTTCGGCACGGCAGCGTCGGACACTGCGGCCGAAGGTCTCGCTGGCGCACGGCCTCCGCGTCCCGCGGTGATCCGTGCGCTCCGGGCGCCGGCCCGCACCTCGAGGGGCGGGCAGTATGTCGACGGTCCGGCGAGGAGCTACTCCCCTTCTGCTTCCGCCAAGGGTACGGGACCCCTCGCCGCGCCCAGCCGCCGGGCCTCCGCGGCGCCCAGGACCCACCCGTGGTCCTGGGCGCTCATGCCCTCGGCCCGAACAGCCGCACCGCGCCTGCCCGCACGGGTGGGCCGCCGCCCGTCGGCATGCCGACGAGGGCGCCGGGAAGTGTGACCAGCCCCACAAGCCCAG
>NZ_JAAAYH010000426.1:0-7566 GCF_018035285.1 Streptomyces sp. MK37H
AAGCCGCCGGGACCGCCCTGGCCACCGGCACCACCGGCACCACCGGCACCACCGGCACCACCGGCGCCACCGGCACCACCGAAGCCGCCCGGACCGCCTGGGCCGCCGCCCTGCTGTCCGGCGCCGCCCGAGGGGTCGACGATCGCCTCGATCCGCCACTGCACCCCTATGGCGTCCTGGAGCGCCTGCCGCAGGACGTCCTCGCTGCCGCCACCCACAAAGCTGTCGCGCGCGCCCGCGTTGGAGAAGCCGAGCTGGAGGGTGGTGCCGTCGAAGCCGGACACCGTCGCGTTCTGGCTCAGCAGGATCCAGGTGAAGCGGCGGCGGTTCTTGACCGCCTCCAGGATGTCCGGCCACATCTGCCGCACCTGGACGGCGCCCTGCGCCATGCTCGGCGCGCCCGGCGCGGGTGCGGAGGGCGCGGGCCCGGCGGCGGGAGCAGAAGGCGCGGTCGGGGCGCTCGGAGTGGTCGGCGCGGAGGGCGCCGCGGGCGCCTGCGCGGAGGGGCCGCCGCCCTGCCCCGGCGCGGTGGCCGTGGGCCAGCCGCCGGGCTGCCGGGCGGGCGCCCCGGCGCCCTGTCCACCGCCACCACCAGACGCACCGGACGCACCGGACGCGCCACCGGGACCGGAAGCCCCGGAGCCGGGAGCGGATGCGGCGGGCCAGGCTCCGGGCCGCGATCCGCCGCCCTCGGCGGCCGGGGCCTGGGCACCCGACGGCCACGCCCCGGGCCGCTGCCCGCCACCGTCCTCCGGGGGCGCGGCCGCGGCCGGTGCACCACCCTGCTGTCCACTGTCTACGGCACCCCCCGGACCGCTGTCCGCGGCAGGCCGCGCCCCGGCAGGCCATCCACCAGGCGCCTCGCCACCCGCACTCTCCGGGGCCTGCCCAGGCCCGCCCCCGGCCATAGCCGCACGCGCGGCGGCCGGACCGGACGGCCCACCAGCGGGAGGAGCGGGAGCGTGAGCGTCGGGCCCCGGTACGTACCCCATGGCGGGCCCGGCCCCCGCGACGCCACCACCGCTGGCACCACCACCGCCACCGGCACCAGCACCGGCTCCACCGCCCAGGCCTCCCGCGAGGGCCCCGCGCTCCAGCCGCTCCAGCCGCGACTGGATGGACCGCTCATCGTCGAAGGCGGCGGGCAGCAGCACCCGGGCGCAGATCAGCTCCAGCTGGAGCCGCGGCGAGGTGGCGCCGCGCATCTCCGTAAGACCCTCATTGACGAGGTCCGCCGCGCGGCTCAGCTCGGCGCCGCCGAAGACCGACGCCTGCGCCTGCATCCGCTCCACCACATCGGCCGGGGCGTCGATGAGCCCCTTCTCCGCCGCGTCCGGCACGGCGGCGAGGATCACCAGATCGCGCAGCCGCTCCAGCAGATCGGCGACGAACCGCCGGGGGTCGTTGCCCCCCTCGATCACGCGGTTGACGACCTCGAACGCCGCAGCCCCGTCGCTCGCCGCGAAGGCGTCCACGATCGAGTCCAGCAGCGAGCCGTCCGTATAACCGAGCAGCGAGGTCGCCATGGCGTACGTCACGCCGTCGTCGGCCGCGCCCGCGAGCAGCTGGTCCATCACCGACATCGAATCCCGCACGGACCCGGCCCCGGCCCGCACCACCAGCGGCAGCACCCCGTCCTCGACCGGAATCGCCTCGCGCCCGCAGACCTCTCCCAGATAGTCGCGGAGCGTCCCGGGCGGCACGAGCCGGAACGGATAGTGGTGCGTACGCGACCGGATCGTGCCGATGACCTTCTCCGGCTCGGTGGTCGCGAAGATGAACTTGAGGTGCTCCGGGGGCTCCTCGACCACCTTCAGCAGGGCGTTGAACCCCGCCGAGGTGACCATATGGGCCTCATCGATGATGTAGATCTTGTAGCGACTGGACGCGGGCCCGAAGAACGCCTTCTCCCTCAGCTCACGGGCGTCGTCCACACCACCGTGCGACGCGGCGTCGATCTCGATCACATCGATCGACCCCGGCCCGTTCCGCGCGAGGTCCTGGCACGACTGGCACTCGCCGCACGGCGCCGGGGTGGGACCCTTCTCACAGTTCAGACAGCGGGCCAGGATGCGCGCACTGGTCGTCTTGCCACACCCGCGCGGACCGCTGAAGAGATACGCGTGGTTGACCCGGTTGTTGCGCAGCGCCTGCTGCAGCGGGCCGGTGACATGCTCCTGCCCGATGACCTCCGCGAAGGTCTCGGGGCGGTAGCGGCGGTACAGCGCGAGGGACGACACGCTTACGACGATATCGGGGACCACGGACAACCGGCCCAACCCGCATCCCCACAGCCCTTCACACCCCCACAGACGCAAGGGGCCCCTCACGCACCCGCCAGAGCTCACTTACCCTTGCTGCCTTCCGGCCCTGGGGGAGTTCGGTGAGATAGCGCCACGTGAGGGGCTGGCCCCCACCCTAGCGGATAGACCGGGGTGGGAACGAGTTCGCAAGCACTCCCGATCGTCTTGTAGAGTCTCCAGCGGAGGATTCGCCTAGAGGCCTAGGGCGCACGCTTGGAAAGCGTGTTGGGGGCAACCCCTCACGAGTTCGAATCTCGTATCCTCCGCCAGTGCCTCACCGGGCACGACAAGGTAGCCCTGATCTGCGATTACGTGGATCGGGGCTTCTTTGCTTGGTGCTGGCTCGTGCTGTGGCTCACTGTCCGCGGGTCGCTACGCAAAACGCTTCGGTAACCGGCACTTGTCCAGCGGCCCAGCGCGAGAAGCCAGCAGACATGGCACACAAGAGCCCGCTACGTGCAAGCAGCGCGTCGGGGCGTCGCAGAGTGGCACGCCGACACAGAGAGCCGAAGCACGCCAACTGCTCGATCAGGTTCCGGAGGGGTTCCTCTACAACGACAGTGGGCAGCTCAACCTGGACCGCGGCATCGTCGAACGGAACACCGCGACCGGCTTCGGCGGCGGCATCGACAACCAGTCGGGCGGTCAGGTGACGCTCATCAACACCAAGGTCATCGACAACACCCCGGACAACTGCGCCCCCGAGGGCAGCGTCCCCGGCTGCGCCAACCCCACCGCCGCCATTGACCCGCCGCCCACGCGGGAACTCCTGCCCGACGACGACGTCAAAGACCCCGAGTGAGTCATCTGAACGCCTCCGCCCACCGGGGCGGATGACGGGCCCGGACCTCCGGGCCCGTCGTGGTTTCCGCCTTGGTTCCCGGCTCAGTGGGCGTCCGCGGGCCGGGGCTCGCTGATGCGACGGGCGGCTTCGACCACTGCCTCGCGGTGGAGGGCCAGGCGCTGTTGGGACCAGGGCCGGTCGGCCTCCTGTGTATCGGCGCCCTCCGCGGCGCTGAACCACGCCTGGGCCACGGCGAGGACCATGGTCAGGAGGTCGGTGGGGTCCATGTCCCGGGCCAGTTCTCCGCGCTCCTGGGCGGCAGCCACTTCGGCGGTCTTCAGGCAGAAGGCGTCCGTCTCGAATCCGGCGGCGGAGGGGCGTTCCAGCCGCTTCCACATGCGCAGGCGCATGAGGTCGGGGCGGGCGACGAGGTGGTCGAAGATCGCTCCGGCGTATCCGGGCAGGTCGTCGACGTCGAACGGGACCGACTCGGCACCCGCGGCCAGCGCACGGTGCAGCACCTCGTCGAAGAGCTGCTCCTTGTTGCCGAAGTAGGCGTAGATCAGCCGCTTGTTCGCGCTCGCGGTCTCGGCGATCCGGTCCACGCGGGCCCCGGCGATGCCGTAGGCGGCGAATTCGGTGAAGGCGGCGTCGAGCAGACGTGCCTTGGTGGCGCTGGAGTCCCGTGGCATGTACGCCACCGTAGCAAGTAACTATCTAGTTATTGACATCGGCGACCTCGCTTGCCTACCGTGTATCTATCCAGTTAGTTACATTTCGAAGCGTCTGGAGATTCACCCATGTCCGTGCCTCAGACTCCCCCCGCGTTCGGGGCCAGCACCACCGCCGCCGAGGTCATCGACGGCGTCGACCTGCACGGCCGCCGGGCCGTCGTGACCGGCGCCAGTTCCGGGATCGGAGTGGAGACGGCCCGGGCGCTCGCGGCGGCGGGCGCCGATGTCACCCTGGCCGTGCGGAACACCGACGCGGGAGCGCGTGCGGCGGCCGGTTTGGAGGCCGGGCTTCCCGCGGAAGCGGGCAAGCTGACGGTGGCGCGTCTCGATCTGGCCGACCGGTCCACCGTCGAGGCTTTCGTGGCCGACTGGTCGGGCCCGTTGCACATCCTGGTCGGCAACGCCGGGGTGATGGCCCTGCCGGAACTCACCCGCACCCCTGACGGCCGGGAGACGCAGTTCGCCGTCAACCACCTCGGGCACTTCGCGCTCGCCGTCGGGCTGCGCCAGGCTCTCGCGGCGGCGGATGGGGCGCGTGTGGTCTCGGTGAGTTCTCTCGGGCATCTCTTCTCGCCCGTCGTCTTCGACGACCTGGACTACCGCTTCCGCCCCTACGACCCGTGGACCTCCTACGGGCAGTCGAAGACCGCCAACATCCTGTTCGCCGTCGGTGCCGCGGAGCGGTGGGCCGACGACGGCATCACCGCCAACGCGCTCATGCCGGGCAACATCGGCGACACATCGCTCGCCCGGCACGTGGACCCGCAGCAGCTGGCGGGCTTCATCGAGACCACCGGACTGGCGCTGCCGCCGCAGAAGAACGTGGCGCAGGGCGCCGCGACATCGGTGCTGCTGGCGGCCTCACCGACGGTGGAGGGCATCACCGGCCGCTATTTCGAGGACTGCGGGCAGGCCGCGCCGGTTACCGAACGAGGCGATGCCGTCGCCGGTATCGCGCCGTACGCGCTGGACCCGGAGAACGCCAACCGTCTGTGGGCGGTGTCCGAGGATCTCGTCCGTTAGTGCTCCGCGCCGTCACATGGCTTCGTAAAACCGCTTGGTCGGCCGCCCTTCGTGGGCGGTACGTTGACCGCCATGACCAGCTTTCGAAAGGGCCATGCCGCGTAGGCGCCCATCAGCCCTGCGGGGCGACATTCCGGTCCGTCTCCTGAGGCGTCGGCGGTATCCGCCGATCGACCGTCTCTCGGGGGCCTGCGCCGCCGATCTGCGTCGGCTCGAGCGCACCCGCTTCTGGCCCGAGGCCATCGAGGAAGCCTTCTGGCACTGGAGGGCCCTGGCCCACGGCCCTCTCAGAGGTGTGACCGACGCTTTCTGGGGGCCTCGGTGCGAGATGTACGAGTGTGGCTGCGATCCCGGATCTTTTCGCGACTTCCTCGAGACCGCGCTCCACGCCCTGCCCAAGAAGAGCGCGCGCGAGCTGCGGGTGCTCGTCCGGGCCCTCGACGCCAAGATCACGGCGAGGGCCAGGATCGTTCGCGTGGACGCCCCGGACAGTCGGTGGTGGCGGGGGATGTCCGAGGTGAGGTAGCCGCCGGTGCACCCGCTCAGGCGGTGCGGCGGTCGCGGGTCAGGTAGAGGGCCGTGGCGGCGATGGCGGTGAGGCCGGTGACGCTGCTGACCAGGATCTGCTCGATGCCGCCGAAGGCGAAGCTGGAGGCGACGTTGACGATGGCGGCGAGGGCCAGGACCAGCCAGAGCAGGGACTTCATGAGGGGTTCCTTTCGGAGGGGCCCTTGGTGGGCCGGTGGGTGGGCCGGTGGGTCGGTCGGTGCGTCGGCCGGTGGATCGGGCCTTCGTTGTCCGAGGTCTACGATCCCCGGCTCGCGCCGCCGTCTCGATGGGCCGCGCCCCCGGATCCGGGGTGTAGCGGGCTACACCCCCACCGATTCGCCCACCGGCCGGCGCACTCCGCTCCCGCCGCCCCAGCCGGTCGCTTAGCCTGACGGCCATGCGGGAGACGGTGCGGCGGGCGGGGTGGGCCTCGGTCGAGTTGCTGCGAGCGGCCGGGCTGGCCCTGGCCTCGTACTTGTCCGTCGGGGTGGTGATCTTCGCCGCCGTGGCCATGGCCACCGTCGTGGGGGCGGGGGTGCTGCCCGAGTCGGTGCTGTTGCTGCGCAGGACGGCCGGGTACAAGCGGCGGCTGGTGGGTGCCTGGACCGGGGCGCCGGTGCCCGAGGCGTACCGGCCGCTGACCGGGGAGGCGTTCGCGCGGGCGCGGGCGGCGGTCGGGGATCCGGCCACGTACCGCGATCTGCGCTGGCTCGTGGCCCACGCGGGTTACGGCTGGCTGCTGGCCTGCTGTGCGATGCCGGTGTGGGTGATCGGGCTGCTCGTCGACGGGGTGTGGTGCGGGCTGCTGAAGCAACGGGCCGTGGTGCTGCCGTTGATCGAGCGGCTCGTCGACCTCGACGCGGCGTGGTCGCGGGCGCTGCTGCTGCCGTCGCCGGAGGCGCTGCGCAGTGCCCGGCTCGCCGAGCGGGTGGAGGAGCTGTCCGAGACCCGGGCGGGCGCCGTGGCCGCGCACGGGGCCGAGCTGCGGCGCATCGAGCGGGACCTGCACGACGGTGCGCAGGCGCGCCTGGTGGCGCTCTCGATGCGGGTCGGGCTCGCGCGGCGTGCGTACGAGAAGGACCCCGACGCGGCGCACAAGCTGCTGGAGGACGCGCAGGACCAGGCCGAGGAGGCCCTTACCGAGCTGCGCCATGTCGTGCGCGGCATCCATCCGCCGATCCTCACCGACCGCGGGCTCGTCGGCGCCGTACGGGCGCTCGCGGCCGGCAGCGGGCTCGAGGTGGCCGTACGGGACGACGGGGTGGAGGACGGGCTCCGCGCCCCGGCGGCGGTCGAGGCCGCCGCGTACTTCGTGATCGCGGAGACGCTGACCAACGCGGCCAAGCACAGCGGGGCGCGACAGGCGTCGGTCGGCCTCGTCCGGATGCCCGATAGGTTGAGGGTCGCGGTACGGGACGAGGGGCGGGGCGGGGCCGATCCCTCGGGCGGCAGCGGGCTGCTCGGCATGCGGCGACGGGTCGCGGCGCTCGACGGGACCGTGGAGATGACCAGCCCCGTCGGGGGGCCGACACTGATCGAAGTGGAGCTGCCGTGCGTGTGGTGATCGCCGAGGACAACGCTCTGCTGAGGGAGGGCATGGTCCTGCTGCTGAACTCCGCCGGGCACGAGGTGGTGGCCGTCGCCTCCAGCGGCCCCGAGGTGCTGCCCGCCCTCCTCGAACACCGCCCGGACGCGGCCGTGCTCGACGTCCGGATGCCGCCGGGCTTCCGCGACGAGGGGCTGCGCGCGGCGCTCGCGGCGCGGCGGGAGATGCCCGGTCTGCCGGTGCTGGTGCTCTCGCAGTACGTCGAGGAGACCTACGCGGCCGAGCTGCTGGCCGACGGCGCGAGCGGGCTCGGCTATCTGCTGAAGGACCGGGTGGGGCGGGTCGAGGAGTTCCTGGACGCGCTGGAACGGGTGGTCGCGGGCGGTACGGCGCTGGACCCGGAGGTGGTCAGGGAGCTGATGACGCGGCGCCGTGACGATCCGGTGGACTCCTTGACGCCGCGCGAGCGCGAGGTGCTGCACCTGATGGCGGAGGGCCGGGACAACGCGACGATCGCCCGGACGCTGGTGGTCTCCGAGCGCGCGGTCAGCAAGCACATCGGCAATGTCTTCGCCAAGCTGGGCCTGCCGCCGAGCGACAGCGGGCACCGGCGGGTGCTGGCGGTCC
>NZ_JAAAYH010000427.1:0-7550 GCF_018035285.1 Streptomyces sp. MK37H
AGTCAGGCGAGCCGCAGCGCGCGGAAGGTCACGCGCTGGTTGAACCACATCAGCGTCACCGTCGTCGTGCCCATCAGGACGGCGACGGCCAGATGCCCGGCGACCGAGGTGACCGGGGCGCCGAGGGCGGCGAGAACGAGATGGAGGCCGACCCGGAGCGCGACCATCCCGATGGCGATCTTCCGGGTGTGGGAGTTCTTGAGCATCGCGCGCATCAGCTTCATCCGGCGGCGCAGTACGGTCGCCCCGACGACGATGTTCACCAGGGCGATCCCGATGAGCACCATCCAGGCGTCGTCCCACGCCTTGGTCAGGTCGTACGCGGCCCCCATGACGCCCTCGAAGCCGAAGAACCACAGCGGCAGCGGCTTGATCCCGCTCAGGTCGATGTCGGTGGTCTTGCCCTTGGCCTTGGTTGTCGTGTCGGTCTCGGCCTTGCGATTGCGGACGCTGATGCCCATGTCCCCCGCCCTTTCGGCGTCATGTGGTGCCGTGTCCTGCTGACACCCACGATCCTTCCGGGTGGGGAACGCCCCGGGCAGAGCCGCCGATCACCGGTCCTTCATGACAGAAGTCATGGGTTCATGGGGGCATGGGTGACCGGTGACGGCCCGAACGTCAGACGTCCTCGTCCGCGAGCAGCTCACTCGCGTCCACGATCCGGTACGCGTACCCCTGCTCGGCCAGGAACCGCTGGCGGTGCGCCGCGAAGTCCTGGTCGATCGTGTCGCGCGCGACCACCGAGTAGAAGACCGCCGGGTGGCCGTCGGCCTTCGGGCGCAGCACCCGGCCGAGCCGCTGGGCCTCCTCCTGGCGCGATCCGAACGTGCCGGAGACCTGGATGGCGACCGTGGCCTCGGGGAGGTCGATGGAGAAGTTGGCCACCTTCGAGACGACGAGCACCGACAGCTCGCCCTGCCGGAAGGCGTCGAAGAGCTTCTCCCGCTGGGCGTTGGTGGTCTCGCCCTTGATGACGGGCGCGTCCAGGTGCTCGCCCAACTCGTCGAGCTGGTCGATGTACTGCCCGATGACCAGCGTCTGCTGCCCCTTGTGCCGGGCGACCAGCGCCTCGGTGATCCGCCGCTTGGAGTCGGTCGTGGCGCAGTAGCGGTACTTCTCGTCGGTCTCGGCGGTCGCGTACGCCAGCCGCTCGGTCTCGGTCAGATTGACCCGGACCTCGACACAGTCGGCGGGCGCGATGTAGCCCTGCGCCTCGATCTCCTTCCAGGGCGCGTCGAAGCGCTTCGGCCCGATGAGCGAGAAGACATCGGACTCCCGGCCGTCCTCCCGGACGAGCGTCGCCGTGAGCCCGAGCCGCCGCCGCGCCTGGAGGTCGGCGGTGAACTTGAAGACGGGCGCCGGCAGCAGATGCACCTCGTCGTAGACGATCAGGCCCCAGTCGCGGGAGTCGAACAGCTCGAGGTGCGGGTAGATGCCCTTCCGCTTGGTGGTGAGCACCTGGTACGTGGCGATGGTGATCGGGCGGATCTCCTTCCGCGTACCGCTGTACTCACCGATCTCTTCCTCGGTGAGCGAGGTGCGGCGCACCAGCTCGTGCTTCCACTGGCGGGCGGAGACGGTGTTGGTGACCAGGATCAGCGTGGTCGACTTGGCGGTGGCCATCGCACCCGCCCCGACCAGCGTCTTTCCGGCGCCGCAGGGCAGCACGACGACGCCCGAGCCACCGTGCCAGAAGCCCTCCACGGCCTGCGTCTGATACGGCCGCAGCGCCCAGCCGTCCTCGCGCAGCTCGATGGGGTGCGCCTCGCCGTCCACATAGCCGGCCAGGTCCTCGGCGGGCCAGCCCAGCTTCAGCAGCGTCTGCTTGATCTGGCCGCGCTCGGAGGGGTGGACGACGACCGTCTCCGGGTCGATCCGGGCGCCGACCAGCGGCTGGATCTTCTTCGACCGCAGGATCTCCTCGAGGATCGGGCGGTCGCTGGTCTCCAGGACCAGCCCGTGGGTGGGGTGCCTGAGCAGCCGCAGCCGCCCGTAGCGGGCCATGGTCTCCGCGACGTCCACGAGGAGGGCGTGCGGGACGGGGTAGCGGGAGTACGCCACGAGGGCGTCCACGACCTGCTCGGCGTCGTGCCCGGCGGCGCGGGCGTTCCACAGCCCGAGCGGGGTCACCCGGTAGGTGTGGATGTGCTCGGGCGCTCGCTCCAGCTCGGCGAAGGGCGCGATGGCGCGGCGGCAGGCGTCCGCCTGCTCGTGATCCACCTCGAGCAGGAGCGTCTTGTCGCTTTGGACGATGAGGGGTCCATTCACGCGCCTGGGTCCTTTCGTGCTGGCCGGCCAAAGAACCAGTGTCCCCCATCGAGAAGGCGTGGCGGAGAGCCACAGGGATACTCCGGGCGGCTACGGGCAAGCGGCGAAGACGGACACGGACCGGCGGAGCGGCGACAACAGAGCCATGGGCGGGAGGCGAGTCCCTGTGATCAGCATCGCTGGATGGGAGATCCGGCGGACGGCGGAGAAGAGGACGACGGTAAAGCGGACGGCGGAGAAGAAGCCGAAGGCGGGTTCCCGGACGACGGGCGGCCAGAAGAAGACGAGTGGGCAGGGCCGGAAGAAGGCGGCCGGCGGTCAGAAGAAGGGGCCGCGGACGGGCGGGGGCCTGACGAAGGGGCCCGTGACCGCGAAGAAGCAGAGCGCGAAGTCGCCCACCGCGAAGTCGCCCACGGCGAAGGCCCGGACTGAGAAGGCCCAGTCCACGAAGGGTCAGTCGGCGAAGTCGCCGACGGCGAAGGCCCCCTCGAAGGGCCGGACCGCCGAATCCCCCGAGCCCCAGGGCGCCCCGGAGAAGGCGCTGCTGCAGCGCACCTCGCTCGGCGCGCGCGTCGCACGGGCGATGGTGCTGCTCCTGGCGTTCGTCTGCATGGTCGGCTTCGCGGCGGCGCTCGCCAAGGTCACGCTCGTGCCCTCGCCCGGCTCCGTCGACCTCGTCCACACCAATCTGCATCCGGGACGCTCGCTACGCGCCTACGTCGACCAGCCCGCCTTCCAGGACACGGTGAAGCAGATCGGCGGCAATGTGCTGCTCGGCGCGCCCTTCGGGGTGCTGCTGCCGATGCTGGTGCCCAAGGCGCGGGGCGCGGTGCGGGTGGTCGTGGTGACGGCCTTGGTGATGGTGGCCGTCGAGACCGTTCAGGGGCTCATCGTCGAGGGCCGGGCCTTCGACATCGACGACGTCATCCTCAACACCTCGGGCGCGCTGATCGGCTATGTCGTGGCCGGCCGTTGGCTCGGCCACGCCCTGCACCCGCGCCGTCGCCACTGGTGGCACCGGTGGACCCGGCGCGGGACCGAGGCACCGCCCGTGGCGTGAGCCGTCCCTCCGTGCCGTGGCCCCACCCCGCCCCTGGACCCCGGACGCCCTTCGGGCGTGTTACGTGGCGTCCTCGGCCAGTTCGGCGGCGCCCGTGATGCGGTGCAGGGGGTACGTACGGACCTCGTCGGCCGTGTGGTCGTACGCCGTGACGAAGCCGCCCTCGACCCGGACCGGGGCGATCACGCGCTGGGTGGCCGCGCCGTTCGCGTTGACGTAGCCGATCCAGACGTTGGAGCCGGTCAGGGCCGCGGCCTGCATGGTGGCGAGGGTGTCGGCGGAGGTGGTGCGGGGGAGCCGGTCGCCACTGGCGCCGGACCCGGACCCGGGCCGTGAGCCGGAAGCGGCCTCCGGCCTTGCTTCGGCCACGGCCGCCGGTTTGTGGGGCGCCGTCGCGGCGAGGTCCCCGGCGCGGATGGCGCGCACCGCCGCGCCCAGCAGGGTGGCGTCCGGTACCGGCGGGCCCTCCGGCACCGGAACGGGCGGTTTACGGGGCGGGGTGCGCTGGGCTTCGGCCCGGCTGACCAGCACATCGCCCTCGGCGGACTCGGCCGCCGGGGCGTACCCCATCGCCCGCAGCCCCTCCAGCAGCGTGTCCGGCGGCGCCTGGGCGGCCAGCACGGTGGGGGCGAGGCGGCGCAGCCGCAGCCCCGCCGAACGGCGGTCGGCGAGGATCTCGGCGAGCAGCGCGTCGTCGTCGCAGCGCAGATACGCGGAGGCGGCGCCGATGCGCAGTCGGCCGTGCTTACGGGCCACGTCGTCCACGAGGTAGGCGAGCGGCTGGGGCACCGGGGTGCGGGAGTGCGCGGCGAGGAAGGTGTGCACATCGTCGGCGGTCCGCCCGGCGTCCAGCGCACGGCGTACGGACTCGGGCGTGAAGCGGTAGACGGTCGCGCCGCCCTTGGACTCGACGTCGGCGAGGATGCCCAGCGTCTCGGCGAGCGGCCGTTCCAGCGGGCCGGGCGCGACGGCGGTCAGATCGGCCTGGAGCAGGACGTGGTCGAGGGGCTCGGGGAGCAGTGGCGCGAGCAGCCTGGCGGCCTGCGCGGACGCGAGGTCGCTCTCGGCGGCCGTCGGCTCGTCCGGGTGGCGTTCCAGCAGGGCGCGGCCGTGGGAGGAGAGCGCGCCCCGGCCGGTGACCCCGAGCATTTCGGCCTCGGCGACGGCCCAGCGGGTCAGCCGCGAGCGCAGGCCCTCGCCGGTGGGCGAGGCGGCCCCGGGGGCGGGGGCGGAAGGGAAGGTGGCCCCGGGGGCGGACCCGGAAGGCGAGGCCGCACCGGGGGTGGCCGCGGTGGCGGCCGGGGCCCCGCGGTGGCCGGTCGGCCGCTCCCACCGGAGCCGGGCCAGCAGGACGTCGGGGGCGACCGCGGCACCGTGCGGGAGGGTGGCCAGGAGTTCCAGGACCCGGCGGCGGACCTCGGGGGCCGGGGAGCGGTCCAGTTCCGGGCCGAGCGCGGCGAGGGTGCGGCCCCTGCTGTCCCGGCCGCCGACCAGGCCCGACGTACGGGTCGCGGGCAGCCAGGCGGTGGCGAGCCGCGCCCAGCGTTCCTCGGCGGGCAGCCGCAGCCAGTCGTCGTAGGCGGGGGTGGGGGCGTAGCGCTCGTCGGTCTCGCCGTCGGAGGCCACCAGCCCGGCCGCGTACGCCAGCTCGATCCAGAAGGCGGCCACCGGTTCGGACACGTCGAGTGCCACGGCGGTCCGCTTGAGGTCACGGACGCTCAGCCCGCCCGCGCGCAGGACGGGCGGACCGGCGGTCTCCCACTGACCCAGCAGCTCCTCGACGGTGGCCAGGGCGGTGAAGGTCTGGCCCGCGGCGGTGTTGTCCACAACCTGTGGATCGTGCTCGGTGGTGGGCGAGAGCGGCGGGGCGAACGGCTCGGGTGCGCGGTGCGCCCGGCCGTGGCGCAGATGCAGGGCGACCTCGCGGGGCAGTACGACATTGCGGGGCCCGGAGGGCAGCAGCAGCGCGCGGTCCAGCAGCCAGCCGACGGGCGGGGTGGGCGAGGTGACGGACGCCTCCCCGTACGGCGGCCCCCAGGTCAGCTTGGCCAGCACGGCCGCCGCGCCCACCGGCGCCCCCTCGAGCAGCGCCGCCATCCGGACGCGGTCCCGGAACAGCTCGGCCAGGGCCGCCACCGCCGTGACCGGGTCGTGCGTGGGCGACAGCCCGGCCGCCGCCAGCAGCTCCTGAAGCCGCCCCGGCGACATCCCGGACGTGGCCTCCTGCACGGTCGGGCCGAGCCCGGTGGGGGAGGGCGAGGTGGGCGAGGGCGCGAGCAGCTCGCGAGCGGTCCTGACGAGCCGAAGCCGATCGTTCCCACCCCAGATCAGGGCCTGCTCGCGCAGCGTGGCCACGGCCCGCGGCAATTCGGCGACGATCGCGGCGCGTTCCTCGGCGCCCAGGGGGGCGCCGATGCCCGAGGTGGGCTCGGTGTCCGAGGCAGGCCCGGTGCCCGAGGTAGGCCCGGTGCCCGAGGCGGTTTCCGCGGGCGAGGTGGGTCCGGTGCCCGAGGCGGTCCCGGTGCCCGAGGCAGGCCCGGTGTCCGAGGCGGTTTGCGCGGGCGAGGCGGTCCCGATGCCCGAGGCGGTCCCGGTGCCCGAGGTGGGCCCGGTGTCCGAGGCGGTTTGCGCGGGCGAGGTGGTTCCGGTGCCCGAGGTGGACTCGGTGCCCGAGGCGGTTTGCGCGGGCGAGGCGGTCCCGGTGCCCGAGGCGGTTTCCGCGGGCGAGGTGGACCCGGTGCCCGGAGCGGCGCTGATACCCGACGCGGCGCCGGTGCCCGACGCGGTCTCGGCGGCAGGAGCGGGCCCGGCGGCCGAGGCATCCCCCGGGGGCTGGGCGCTCCCGGCACTTCGGGCGTCCCTTGGATCCCGGGCATCCCCTGGATCCCGAGCGTCCTCGGAACCCCGGGCATCTCCGGGGCCTTGGGCGTCCTCGGTGCCCGAGGCGGTCCCGGTGCCCGAGGCGGTTTGCGCGGGCGAGGTGGGCCCGGGGCCCGACGCGGCGCTGGTGCCCGACGCGGCGCTGGTGCCCGACGCGGTCCCGGCGGCAGGAGCGGGACCTGCGGCCGAGGCATCCCCCGGGGGCTGGGTGCTCCCGGCACTTCGGGCGTCCCTTGGATCCCGGGCATCCCCTGGATCCCGAGCGTCCTCGGAACCCCGGGCGTCTCCGTGGCCCGGGGCGTCCTCGGAACCCCGGGCGCCTCCGGGACCCCCGACTTCCTTCGCGCCCTGGGCGTCGTCCCTGGCACCCCCGGCCTCCTCCGGGCCCTCGTCGCCCGTCATCAGGTCCCGCAGGGTCTCGTACGAGCACGGGTCGGGCGCGACGGCCAGGGCCTCGGCGGTCTGTTGCGCGAATCGGTCGAGCCGCTCCACCGCCCGTACCACCGAGGCGCGGGTGCCCGCGCGGGCGGCGAGCTGGGTGAGGTCGTTCGGGACCGGGGAGAGCAGATCGGGGCGGGCGCGCAGCAGGGCGGCGAGGGCGTCGTCGGGCCGGGTGCGCAGCTCCTCGGCGAGGGTGCGCGGCACCCCGCGGCCACGGTCGCCGTCTCGTGGGCCGCCGTCCCGGGGGACGCGATCCTGCGGACCGCTGTCCCCATGGCCGGTGTCTGCGGGCAACTCATGCCTCCCGGTTGCGCGAGCTGGTCTCTTCGGGCATGTCAGCCCTCTCGATTCCATGAACTGCTCATTCGATCCACAGTACCCGCGGGGTGCGGGACGCAGGGGATGCGGCGGGATTCCGGTTCCACGCGGTACCGTCGGAGCCGACTGATACGCCGACGGTGCGCATTCTCAGGGGTCTTGGTGGGGATCGAGAGCGAGAAGCTCGTCTACGACTATCTGAGCCGTGTCGGGGACCTGGCTCAGCAACAAGGTCTGTCGTCCGGTGAACGTATGCGGCTGGTCTCCGGGCTCCGTGCCGATATCGACCACCGCCGGGCCACCGGAGGGGCGGACAGCCCGGCCGGGGTGAAGCGGATCCTGTCCAAGCTGGGCTCACCGGCCGATGTGGTGGCCGCCGCGGGTGGCCGAGGCCCCGACCCGGGATCGGGGGGAATGGGCGGTGAGCCCAGTACGGAGGGCAGCGGTGCGGGCGGCGGTGCGTCGTCGCGGGGAGCCGCCGGGGCGGCGCGGGCGGCCCGCGACAAGCTGGCCGGGCTCGCCAAGAGCAGCGGTCTCACCGGTAAGGTGCCCGCCCCGCGCGAGGAGGACGCCCCGGGGGTGC
>NZ_JAAAYH010000428.1:0-7536 GCF_018035285.1 Streptomyces sp. MK37H
GTTCAGCGCCCGCGCCATCGCCCGGTAGCCGTCGTCGCTGGGGTGCAGATGGTCGCCCGAGTCGAACATCGGGCGCATCCGCAGCGGGCTGATCGGGTCGCGCAGCGCCTTGTCGAAGTCCACGACCTCGTCGAAGACCCGCCCGGCGCGGATCTGCGCGTTGACCTGCTCGCGCACGGCGTCCAGCCGGGGGGTGTAGCCGCGGTGCCCGTAGAAGGGCGTCAGGGTGGCTCCGATGACCCGCAGGCCCCGGGCGTGGGCCTGCTCGGTCAGCCGCTTCAGACCCCCCACGATCCGGTTGGGGTCGGTCTGGTGGGGGATGCGGAGTATGTCGTTGACGCCCAGCTCGATGATCACGGCCTTGACACCCGTACGGGACAGTACGTCGCGGTCGAAGCGGGACAGCCCGCTGGGGTTGTTGGGCGGGAACTGCGTGCCGTCGCTCAGCACGCGGTTGCCACTGATGCCCTGGTTGAGCACGCCGAAGCGGGGTGCCCCGGGCTCGCTGCGCAGCCGCTCGGAGAGGAAGTCGGTCCACCGGTGGTTGGCCCCGGCGGTGGAGGTGATGCCATCGGTGATCGAGTCGCCCAGCACCGCGACCGCGCCCTCGGCCTGCTTGGACCACACGTCCACGCCGGTCAGATAGCGCCAGTACGGGCTCTGCTGGGTGTAGGCGGCGCCCGCCGTGTCCTCCGTACGGTCGCCACGCGCCATGTACGACGTCTGGCGGGCGTGCGGATGGTAGGTCACGGAGCCGGACGCCTGCGGGGTGTAGGTGGTGACCAGCAGATCGGCCGCGTCCGGGACGGCGAGCCGCACCGGGTCGCTGGTGGCGGCCTTACCGGGCGGGATCGTCACCCAGGTGCGGTTGTTGAAGCTGAGACGGCGCATGGTGCCGGCGGCCGCGGTGGGGTTGCTGGGCGCGGCGGCCAGCGCCACCGAGGCATGCGTGATCGTCAGCGGACGGCTGCTGTAGAAGTTCGAGAGCTGGATCCGGGTGCTGGTGCCGCCGATGCTGGTGTGCACCACGTTCCGTATCGACATGCCCGAGAGGCCACCGCGCAGCGTCCTCGGCTCGGCGGCCGCGGCCGAGGTCGACCAGGTGCCCACCCAGGCACCGGCCGAGGCCGGGGCGGCCGAGCCGCGGGCCCCCTGCGCACGGGGGTCCGAACCGCCGTCGTCACCACCGAGCCCGATGAATATCGCGGTGGAGAGAAGGATCACCACAGCCGCCAGCGCAGCGAGCACGGCATACCCCGTGCGTCTGGGCATTGGGGGCACGCTCATGGGCGGGTTGTCTCCTCGGGCAGACGGAGCCCGAGGCTCCGGAAGTGGACGGGAACGGCGGGTGGTATCCGGCAATGCCGATGCGGTCCGGTCGGTCTCTCATGATCCCATGATGAGACCCGGCTCCGCCCGTCGGCCTGCCCCCAATGTGCTGGGTCGCTCCCCCAGACAGACGACGGGAACTCACCGTTCGTTCCACACATGGGCCACTGAGACCGGAAAGAGACAATGCATGGGGAGACGGGTCGACCAGGTGGAGCGTATGGAGCGAAGAACGACCGGTGAGACGGCGGCCCCGCCGTCTCGGGGCGCGGCTGTGCCCTTCGTCACCGACAGCCCCCTCGACGTGGAGCGGCGACGCGGAGTGCGCCGGATGAAGGCGTTCGCCACCGGGCTGCTGGTCGGCGTCGCACTGGTGTACGTGCTCGCCACCTGGGCGCGGTCCTCCGGCATCGGTGGCTGGCCCGGCTATGTGGCCGCGGCCGCCGAGGCGGGCATGGTGGGCGCCCTGGCCGACTGGTTCGCGGTCACCGCGCTCTTCCGGCGGCCCATGGGGCTGCCGATTCCCCATACGGCGATCATCCCCACCAAGAAGGACCAGCTCGGGGTCAGCCTCGGGGAGTTCGTCGGGGAGAACTTCCTCTCCGGCGGCGTCGTACGGATGCGGCTGCGCGCGGTCGGCATCGGCAGCCGGCTCGGCACCTGGCTCGCCGAGCCCGAGCACGCCGACCGGGTGACCGCCGAGCTGGCCACCGCGCTGCGCGGCGCGCTCACGGTGCTGCGCGACTCCGATGTGCAGGCGGTGGTGGGCGAGGCGATCACCCGCCGGGCCGACAGCCAGGAGGTCGCGCCGGGCCTGGGCAAGCTGCTGGAGCGGGTGGTCGCGGACGGCGGCCACCGCCGCGCCGTGGACCTGGTGTGTCTGCGCGCCCACGACTGGCTGGTGGAGCACAACGACTCGGTGATGCTGGCCGTGACCGGCGGCGCCCCCGGCTGGACGCCGCGGTTCGTGGACCGCAAGGTCGGTGAGCGCGTCTACAAGGAACTGCTGCGCTTCGTGACCGAGATGCGCGATATGCCGGACCATCCGGCGCGCGGCGCCCTGGACCGCTTCCTCACCGACTTCGCCGGGGACCTGCAGTCCGACACCGACACCCGGCTGCGGGTGGAGCGGGTGAAGAGCGAGGTGCTGGGGCGCGGCGACGTCCAGGACCTCATCGCCTCGGCCTGGGCCTCGGTGCGGGCGATGATCGTCGCGGCGGCGGAGGACGAGCGCAGCGAGCTGCGGCAGCGGGCGCGGGCGGCGATTCTGTCGCTGGGCAGGCGGATGATGACGGACCGACGGCTGCGGGGCAAGGTCGACGGCTGGCTGGAGGACGCCGCCGTCTACGTGGTGACGACGTATCGGGACGAGATCACCTCGCTGATCACCGAGACGGTGGCGAGCTGGGACGCGGACCACACCTCGCGGAAGATCGAGGCGCACATCGGCCGGGATCTGCAGTTCATCCGGATCAACGGCACGGTGGTGGGTGCCCTGGCCGGGCTGGTGATCTATACGGTCTCGCGGGCGCTGGGCGGATAGTTCGCGGGTGGCGGGCGGTTGGCTCGTGGCGCCGGGCGGATTGCCGCGCCGCGGCTCTGGAAGGTGTGCGCGGCCTGGCCTATGGTGCGCGCGTGCGACGTCGTGGAGGGCGTGCCGTGCTCGCCCGGGGGCTGTGGACGGCCGGTGAGCTCGCCGTCACCCTCGGGGTCGTGGTGCTGCTCTTCGTCGTCCACCAGCTGTGGTGGACCAACCGGCAGGCGAGGGCGGGCGCACGGCACGCGGTGTCGGTGCTGGAGCGGCGGTGGCAGGACGGGGCGGAGGAGTCCGCGACGCCGACACCGGGGGCGACGCGATCCTCCGATTCCGCTCAGGGGGACGGCCGCGACCGTGACCGCGACCGTGACCGGGCGACCGGGAGCGGCGCCGGGGGCCAAGGGCCGCGCCGGGACCAGGCGTACGCGGTGCTCCGGATCCCGCGTATCGGCCTTACGGTGCCCATCGCCGAGGGCATCAGCCGCGCGGCGGTGCTCAACAAGGGCTATGTGGGCCACTATCCGCGCACCGCCCAGCCGGGCCAGGCGGGCAACGTCGCCCTCGCGGGCCACCGCAACACCCACGGCGAGCCCTTCCGGCAGCTGGACGAGGTGCGCCCGGGCGACACGGTGCGCATCGACACCGCCGACGCCCGTTTTACGTACGTGATCGAGCGCACCCTGCCGCGCACCTCGCCCGCCGACGGCACGGTGATCGCGCGGGTGCCCTACAGCTCCGCCCACCCCCGCTACCGCTACACCGAGCCGGGCTACTACCTCACGCTGACGACCTGCACCCCCGAATTCACCTCCCGCTACCGCCTGGTGGTCTGGGCCCGGCTGCGGACCGCCGCCCCACGGGATGCCAGCGGGGGCCACTAGGGGGGCCGACGGATCGTGACGCCTGTGGCGGGCTGTTTCCCTCCCCGCCCCTTCCCGCAACTGGGGCTCCGCCCCAGACCCCGGGTCTGGAGTGGAGCCCTGCCACGCGGCGGAGCCGCATGTCGATACAGCCCCGCGCCCCTTCAGGGCGTCCCCGAACCGCAGCCGACTTCCGCCGATCTGCTTAGACTGGCGGAGCCAGGAGGGGAGACCGGCCGGGAGAGGGGGACGTGACGGTGTCGCGCCGACTCGAAGCGCTGCGGACGCATCTGGGCGTCTGCCTGTTCCTGCTGACCGGGGTTCTGCTGGCGCAGAGCGGGGTGGTCAGCGCCGTCGCCCTCGCCGCCACCGTCGCGACCACGACCGCCGTCGCCGCCGCGCTGACCATGTGCGCGATCCTCGCCTCCCGCGGCCGAATACCCGTCCCCGCCGGGCGGATTCGCACCGCGATACGGGACCGGGAGCGCCGTACGGCGTTCCTGCCGCAGCGGGATCCCGATGCCGCCGGACGCCCAAGGCCCCGAGCGCCGGGCCGTCGCCCGCCGACGGCCGCGTAGGCGCACTGCTTTCAGCCCCTCCGGCGATTGAGGAGCGGGGTCCGGGGGGGAACCCCGGAAGCTCCAGGATCCGTATTGCCGCGCCACGCGGCTCGTCACGCCGATGTCCATCTCACTCCGGCACGACGAGACCCGCGGAGGGCTCCCATGTCCCTTTTCTCTTCCCTCGGCTCCCTGTTGACCACGATGGCGGACGGCCTCGATCCGCTCTTCGGCGCGTCCGCGGCGGCGGCCGCCATTGTTCTGTTCACGCTGTGCGTCCGCGCCGCGCTGCATCCCCTCGCCCGGGCCGCGGTGCGCGGCGAGAAGGCGCGGGCCGCGCTCGCGCCGAAGATCACGGAGCTGGGCCGCAAGCACCGGGACGACCCGGAGCGGATGCGGCGCGCCATGGCGGAGCTCCAGACGAAGGAGGGCGCGTCACCGCTGGCGGGGTGTCTGCCGACGCTCGCCCAGCTTCCGGTCTTCTTCGTCATGTACCACGTGTTCTCCACCGGCAGCGGCGCCGGAGACCTCCTCGACCACACGCTCGCCGGGGCCCCGCTCGGCGCCCACTGGGGCGGGGTGCTCAGTGGCGGGCCGGGCCTGGTCTACCTGGGGCTCTTCGCGCTGATCGCGGCCGTGGCCACCTGGACATATCTCCGCAACCGTAAGGTGACCGTCCCCGGGGCGCCCGGGGTGGCCCGGGCGCTGCCGCTGCTGTCGTTCGGCACCCTCGTCACCGCCGCCGTGGTCCCGCTGGCGGCGGCGCTCTACCTGGCGACCAGCACGACCTGGACGGCGGTGGAGCGGGCCCTGCTGCACCGCTGACGGCGGCATCCGCCGCGGTCACCCTTGAGACCGATGTCCCAGTCCGTGAACGAGGTCTTGCGGGCTGGACGCCCCTGAAGGGAGGATCAATCGGCCGGTAGGCGCCTCGCACCGGCCTGTGACCTCGGGAGTCTTGGGATGAAACTGCTGCGAGTCGGACCGGCGGGCGCGGAACGCCCCGCGCTGCTCGATCAGAACGGCACCCTGCGCGATCTGTCCGCCCTGGTCCCGGACATCGACGGCGCCCTCCTCGCCGATGAGGCCGCCCTCGCGCGGGTGCGCGCGGCGGCGGCCGCCGAGGGGGACGACGCGCTGCCCGCGATCGAGGACGGCGGGGTGCGGATCGGCCCGCCGCTCGGGCGTATCGGCAAGATCGTGTGCATCGGGCTGAACTACCACGACCACGCCACCGAGACCGGCGCGAGCATTCCCGAAGAGCCGATCATCTTCATGAAGGCCCCGGACACGGTCGTCGGCCCCGAGGACACGGTCCTCGTCCCGCGCGGCAGCGTGAAGACCGACTGGGAGGTCGAACTCGCCATCGTCATCGGCCGCACCGCCCGCTACCTCGACTCCGACGAGGCCGCCCTCGCCGCGGTCGCGGGCTACGCGGTGGCCCACGACGTCTCCGAGCGCGCCTTCCAGATCGAGCGCGGCGGCCAGTGGGACAAGGGCAAGAACTGCGAGACGTTCAACCCCCTGGGCCCCTGGCTGGTCACCGCCGACGAGGTCCCCGACCCGCAGGCCCTGGGCCTGCGCCTCTGGGTCAACGGCGAGCTCCAGCAGAACGGCAGCACGGCGGACCAGATCTTCGGCGTGGCCCAGGTGGTCCGCTACCTCAGCCAGTTCATGACCCTCTACCCCGGCGATGTCATCAACACCGGCACCCCGGCGGGCGTGGCCATGGGCCGCCCCGAGCCCAAGCCGTATCTGCGCGCCGGCGATGTCGTCGAGCTCGAGATCGACGGGCTGGGCCGCCAGCGCCAGGAGTTCAAGGACGCCTGACCATCGACGGCGTCGGGGCCACTCGGGCTCACTTGCCCGAGTGGCCTGCCTTCTCGGGCGTCTGAACACCCGCCGCGCGCCGAACCGGTCCGCGAGCGCCTACCGCTTCGGTCAGGACCGAAGCGGTAGCGGAACGGGCCCATCCGATGCTGGAACCACGTGCTCACGGTGAACGTCTTTCCCCGGATTCCTGATCACGGTGGAGTGTGAAGCAGTGGTGGATACGGGGGCCGTCTCCTTCGCGGCAGGCGTGGCGAAGGGCGTGGCGAGAGCTGTCGCGCTCGCCGCGCTCGTTCTGGCGGTGGCGGGGGCCACCGCGGTCATGGTGGCTGTGCCGTCCGCGCGGGCGGACGACCGCCCGGGGCAGGTGCGCGTCGAGGATCTGCCCGCCGACACCTATGTTCCGGAGCCGGGCAACGACGAACGGTCGATGGACCTGGCGTTCTCCGTCGTGCCGAAGCGGGCGGGGCGGGTCACGGTGGTCATCGACACCTCACGGCTGGCCGGAGTCGCCACGGTCCGCCGGCTGAGTGATTCCTGCCGCCGCGAGGGCGCCCGGGTGACCTGTTCGTACCGCGTCTGGAACAGCGGGCAGCCGAGCACCGTACGTCCCTTCCGGCTGCGCCCGGCGGAGGGGAGCACGCGCGGCGACCACGCCCGGGTCACCGTACGCGCGTCCCAGGACGGTTCGGCGGCCGCGGGGAGTACCGCGGTGATCGTCGGGGTGCCGAAGCTCACCGTGGGCGGGCGGGGCAGCCTGAAGCACCTGCGGCCCGGCGCTCCGCTGCCGCTCCGGGTGGCCGTGCGGAACGAGGGCGGGATCCCCGCGCGCAACGGCTTCGGCATCGCGGTCGGCGCCGGCGGGGACCAGAGGATCACTCCGAGGTACCGCAACTGCCGTAAGGAGGGTCCCGACCTCGATCCCGAACTGCGATGTGTCTTCGGGCGGTCGCTGAAGCCGGGTCAGTCGTCGGCCACGGACGGGCCCCTCGGAGTCACCGCGTCGAAGCGGCGGTTGTACAGCAACCTCTCCATCACCGTCTACGCCCTCGGCAGCCCTGACGACCCCGCGTACGACCCCGACGAGCGTGACGAGGAGCCGTACCCCACCACGCCGGGCAAGGGCCGGCCGCTCGGGCTGACGGACGCGTCGGCGGACCGCGGTCGGTTCAGGGAATCCCTCAGCGAGGCCACGGTGGGGCTCGACCGGCACGTGGACTTGGACGCGGTCGCGCGGCCCGCCCGGGGCCGGGTCGGCGAGACGGTGCCCGTCCGGGTCGGCGTACGGGCGCGGGGGAACGGAGACCTGGACCTGTCGTACTGGGATCAGAGCGCCTGGTCCGTGCGGTTCACGGCGCCCCGGGGGACGCGCATCGTGGGCGGGCCGGAGGACGACGGACAGCCGCTGTGCACCATCCGG
>NZ_JAAAYH010000429.1:0-7503 GCF_018035285.1 Streptomyces sp. MK37H
CCACATCGGCTGCAGCGCGAAGCGGTAGGAGGGCGGCTCCTCGCCCTCCTTCTCCGCCGCGGCGGCCGCCTCCGCGGCCTCCGCCTCCGACACCGGGGCCTCCCCGGTGCGGCTCAGCTCCTCGGCGAACGCGCCGTCCACCAGGACCGCGTTCTTGGGGGCTATGGACGTCAGCCGGCTGGCCAGGTTCACCGTCGTGCCGAAGACATCGCCCATCCGCGTCGTGACCGTGCCGAACGCGATCCCGACCCGCAGCTCGGGCATCGTCTCGTCATGCGTCAGCGTCTCGATCAGGCGCAGCGCGATCTCGGCGGCGATGCCCGCGTCGTCGGCCGCGTAGAGCACCTCGTCGCCCAGCGTCTTGATCAGCCGTCCGCCGTGCGCCGCCACCAGGTCGGCGGCCGTGGTCTCGAACGCCTCGACCAGCTCGCCGAGCTCCTCCTCCTCCAGCCGCCGGGTCAGCCGGGTGAAGCTCACCAGGTCCGCGAAGCCGACCGCCAGTCGCCGGTCCACCATCTCGACGTCGTCCGCCGCCTGCACCACCCGGCCGGTCGCGGCCGCGAGCTGGCGCCGGTAGACGTAGACCAGGAACTCCTCGAGCTCCGGCAGCAACAGCTCGACCAGCGGATACGCGATCTCGGTCCGGGTCATCCCGGTCTCCTGGGGGTCGGTGAGCCCCTCCAGGAAGGAGTCGATCTGCCAGTCGGCGAGCCGGGCGGTGGTCTGGCCGGTGGACCGCGCCACCTGGATGGCCATCGGCTCGCTCAGCAGCCCGGCCTCGACCAGACCGGACAGCCGGCGCAGCGCCAGTACGTCGGCCTCGGTCAGCGCCTTGGCCTGGCCGATGTCGGCGAAGCCCATGGCCCGCCAGAAGCGGGTGGCCAGCTCGACCGAGACGCCCGCGCTGCGGGCGGCCTGGAACGGGGTGTAGCGCCGCTCGGCGCCGAGGATCAGCTGCTCCAGCCGGAGCGCGATGGGGTCCGGCTGGTCCTCGTCGTCGGGGGCCTCCGCGGCGGCGCTCTCCCGCGCCCCGGTGTCCCGTACGGCCCCGTCGGGCGCGGCGGCGTCCCGCACCTCGCGCTCCTCGGCCGTGCCGGAACCCGCGTCGTCGGCGGTCACCGCCCGCCCCCTGTCCGATCCCTGCGCACTGCCCTTCCGTTCCCTCTTCCCGACCTGGTCCCGAGCTCGCTCGCAGCCGCCCCGAGCTGGACCGACCGCGACCACGATACGTCAGGTGTGCCGTAGCTCACTCTTGCGCGGGAGGGTCATTCCTCCCTCGATACGGAGCGTAGATGCACGATGTCCCCGGCGGAGACCGGCTCCTGAACCCCGCCTTCCGTGGCCAGAACCAGACGCCCGTCGCCGTCGATCGCGACCGCCTCGCCGACGCGCTCCCGGCCGCCCGGAAGCTCGGCGCGCACCTGGCGCCCGAGGGTCGCACAGCCCGCCGCGTACGCCTCCTGGAGGCCGCTCGCCCCGGGGTCGCCCTCGAAGCGGCGCCACTCCCCGTACCACTCCGCGATCGAGCGCAGCACGGCCCGCAGCAGCGGATCGCGGTCGGTGGAGACGGCGTTCGCCAGGGCCAGCGACCCGGCGGTGGGAACGGGAAGTTCACCGGCGCGCAGCGAGACGTTCAGCCCCATGCCGATCACCACCGCGTCCCCGGCCCGTTCGGCGAGGATCCCGCCGAACTTCCGCTCCTCGCCCCCGACCGTCACCAGCAGGTCGTTCGGCCACTTCAGCGCGGTGTCCACGCCCGCCGTACGGCTGAGCGCCCCGGCTGCCGCGACCCCGGCCAGCAGCGGCAGCCAGCCCCAGCGCTCGGTGGGCACGCCGGCGCCGCCGGGCCGTAGCAGGATGGAGAAGAAGAGCCCGGACCGGGCCGGGGCCGTCCAGGCGCGGTCGAGCCGGCCGCGCCCCGCGGTCTGCTCCTCGGCGATGAGCACCGCGCCCTCGGGAGCTCCGGCCCGGGCCCGGGTGACCAGATCCGTATTGGTCGAGCCGGTCGCCCGCACCACCTCGAGCTCGGTCCACAGCCCGCCGGGGCGCACCAGCCCCCGGCGCAGCGCGGCGGCGTTCAGCGGTGGCCGCTCCAGGTCGGACCAGCGTCCGCGCGCGTCACCCGGGCTCCCTGAGGTGTCAGAAGGCGTCATGGGAGCCAGCCTAGGGTCAGGAGGTGTGGCCAACGACGCAGTGCCACCAAGCGGTGCCGCCGATACGCTACGTGCCGGTAGCCCAGCCAGCGCAAAGCCGCCGAACGGTCCGGAACCCCCGAAACCCGACAGGCCCCGTCTGATCACGATCACGACCCGTACGACCCCGTTCCCCGCCTTCCCCCGATCCTGAAGACCCGCCGTATCCACCCCCAGGACGAGCAGGAGCCGCATCCCGATGTCCACCGAGCCGGAGACCGCCCCCGAGATTCCAGACCGCCACACCACCGCGGGGAAGCTCGCGGACCTGCAGCGCCGCATCGAAGAAGCGACCCACGCCGGGTCCGCGCGCGCGGTGGAGAAGCAGCACGCCAAGGGCAAGCTGACCGCGCGCGAACGCATCGACCTCCTCCTGGACGAGGGGTCCTTCACCGAGCTCGACGAGTTCGCCCGGCACCGCTCGACCAACTTCGGCATCGACCAGAACCGGCCCTACGGGGACGGGGTCGTAACCGGTTACGGCACGGTCGACGGCCGCCCGGTGGCCGTGTTCTCCCAGGACTTCACGGTCTTCGGCGGGGCGCTCGGCGAGGTGTTCGGCGAGAAGGTCGTCAAGGTCATGGACTTCGCGCTGAAGACCGGCTGCCCGGTCGTCGGCATCAACGACTCCGGTGGCGCCCGCATCCAGGAGGGTGTGGTCTCCCTCGGCATGTACGGCGAGATCTTCCGCCGCAACACCCACGCCTCCGGGGTGATCCCGCAGATCAGCCTGGTCGTGGGCCCGTGCGCGGGCGGGGCGGTCTACTCCCCGGCGATCACCGACTTCACGGTGATGGTCGACCAGACCTCGCACATGTTCATCACCGGGCCGGATGTGATCAAGACGGTCACGGGCGAGGACGTCGGCTTCGAGGCGCTGGGCGGCGCCCGGACCCACAACACCACCTCCGGTGTCGCGCACTACATGGCCGGGGACGAGAAGGACGGCATCGAGTACGTCAAGGCGCTGCTGTCCTACCTCCCCTCCAACAACCTCTCCGAGCCCCCGGCCTTCCCCGACGAGGCCGATCTGGAGGTCTCGGACGAGGACCGGGAGATGGACACCCTCATCCCGGACTCGGCGAACCAGCCGTACGACGTGCACAAGGCCATCGAGCACGTGCTGGACGACAACGAGTTCATGGAGACGCAGGCGCTCTTCGCGCCCAACATCATCACCGGCTTCGGCCGGGTCGAGGGCCACCCGGTGGGCGTCGTGGCCAACCAGCCGATGCAGTTCGCCGGCTGCCTGGACATCGACGCCTCCGAGAAGGCCGCGCGCTTCGTGCGCACCTGCGACGCGTTCAACGTGCCCGTTCTGACCTTCGTGGACGTGCCCGGCTTCCTGCCCGGCACCGACCAGGAGTACAACGGCATCATCCGGCGCGGCGCCAAGCTGATCTTCGCCTACGCGGAGGCCACCGTCCCGCTGATCACGGTCATCACCCGCAAGGCGTTCGGCGGCGCGTACGACGTGATGGGCTCCAAGCACCTGGGCGCGGACCTCAACCTGGCCTGGCCGACCGCGCAGATCGCGGTCATGGGCGCCCAGGGCGCGGTCAACATCCTCCACCGGCGCACCATCGCCTCCTCCGACGATCCGGAGACCACCCGCACCGAGCTGATCGCGGACTACGAGGACACCCTGCTGAATCCGTATATCGCGGCCGAGCGGGGGTATGTGGATGCTGTGATCATGCCCTCCGAGACCCGCCGCCACATCGTCCGCGGTCTGCGGACATTGCGGAACAAGCGCGAAGCGCTGCCCCCGAAGAAGCACGGCAACATCCCCCTCTAGCCCCCTAGCGAAGGGCTGTTTCCATGATCCGTATTGTCCGGGGCAACCCGACCCCCGAGGAGTTGGCCGCCGCTCTGGCGGTGGTGCGAGCACGCGCGGCGGCCGTCATGGCCGCTGCGCGGACCGAGGACGGTCCGGAGGAGTGGTCCGACCCGGCCCGCACCGTCCCCAGCCACCGGGTGCCGCACCCGGGTCCCAAGGCGTGGCGCACCACCTACTGGCCCGCCTGAGCGGCCGGCGGCGGGCCGAATGGCAGCTTCGCGCCGGGGCGCCTGAGTACGCGTACTCAGGCGCCCCGGCGTCTCCGGCCTCAGGATCGGATTCATGCTGTGGTCCGAGCCGCCCGATGAGCCGCCCGAGGAACTGCGGCGCGCCGAGGCCATGCTCCGCCGCGCCCGCACCGTTCTGACCGTCTCCGTGCTGCTGGCGATGTGCATCCTCGGCATGTGGCCTTAGCTAGGGGGTGTCCGGCGGATCCTTCCCCTCCCCGCCCCTTCCCGTTACCAGGGCTTCGGCCCCTGGACCCCAGGGTCTGGGGCGAAGCCCCGCACGCGGCGGAGCCGCGAATCGTCAGGTGTCGGGAAGGGGCGGGGAGGGGAACAGCCCGCCGCAGGCGTACGCGTACCGCCGGGCACCCCGTAGCAGGTGGCCCTGGCCCCCGGCCCTTCTCCGGGAGCGGCTTACCCTGGTGCGCATGACTGCGCAGCGCACTCTCGTCCTCGCGTCCGCCTCGCCCGCCCGGCTCGGGCTGCTGCGGCAGGCCGGATTGGCGCCGAAGGTGATCGTCAGCGGGGTGGACGAGGACGCGATCGGCGCCGAGACCCCCGCCGAGCTGGCCCGGGTGCTGGCCGAGGCGAAGGCCACCGCCGTGGCCGGGCTTCCGGAGACGGCCGGCTCCCTCGTCGTCGGCTGCGACTCGGTGCTGGAGCTCGACGGTCAGGCGCTCGGCAAACCGGCCGACGCCGAGGAGGCCACCGCCCGCTGGAAGTCGATGCGCGGCCGGGCCGGGGTGCTGCGCACCGGGCACTGCGTGATCGACACGGCGAGCGGCCGCCGCGCCTCGGCCACCGCGTCCACCACCGTCCACTTCGGCGAGCCGACGGACGAGGAGGTCGCGGCGTACGTCGCCAGCGGCGAACCGCTTCACGTGGCGGGCGCGTTCACGCTCGACGGCCGTTCGGCGCCGTTCATCGACGGCATCGAGGGCGACTCCGGAAACGTGATCGGGCTGTCCCTGCCGCTGTTCCGCCGGCTGCTCGCCGAACTGGACGTGCGGATCACGGACCTCTGGAACGACTAGGGAATTCCGGCTAGGCGTTTCCCTGGACTTCCCTCAGGTCTTTCCCTGGATCTTTCCCGGCTCAGGCCGGGCTGGGGGCGTCGTGGCCGCCGCCCGCGGCCTCGGCGGAGGGCTCGGCGGGCGACTCCGCCTCGTACCCCAGCAGGCTCAGCACGATCAGCCCCAGCACCACCATCAGGAACGCGAACGCCGCCCAGCCCACCAGGCCGACCGAGAACGCGCCCAACAGCCCGTGCACCACCGCACAGGTGATGAGCAGGATGCGGGCCAGGCGGCCGGGGGCGCGGTCGCGCACGGCGGTGCGCAGCAGCACCACCCCGCACACCAGCAGATAGAGGCCGAAGAGGCCGCCCGCGACCCAGGTCCCGATCGACATCGCGTCGGTGTCCATGCCGCCCAAGGACATCTGCTGACGGTCCACGACCAGGCCGAGGATCCAGTTCAGCAGCGCTATGCCGACCGCCTCGACCATCAGCGTCACTGCCGCCACCGCGGCCACTGGTCTGCGCGCCACCGCGATCCCCTCCACTCTGTCAGTGCCGAAGCACGCTACTAACGGGTAAGCGCCGCCACAAGAGGTGCGGACGAGCTGAACGCCGTGGCAAAGTTTCCGCCCGGCATTCGTAGGGTCTCCACAAAGAAACGTGAAGCGCCGCAGCACGGCGCGCCAGAGACCTTGCCCACATCGCGGACCGCGCCACAGCCCCGAAAACCGGGCGTACCGTGGAGCGACGGGGGATCCGGACGTTCGTCCAGCGCGAGGTTCACGCTCCGTGTGGTCAAGCTCACGCCCGGGATCTTCTCGGCGCGAGGTGTTGCCTGTACCTAAACTCGGCTTGTTTCAAGGAGGGAGCCATCGTGCGCAAGGTGCTCATCGCCAACCGTGGCGAGATCGCTGTCCGTGTTGCCCGTGCCTGCCGGGATGCCGGGATCCCGAGCGTAGCCGTCTACGCCGATCCGGACCGGGACGCTGTGCATGTGCGCGCGGCCGACGAAGCCTATGCGCTGGGCGGTGACACCCCGGCGGCCAGCTATCTCGACCAGGCCAAGGTCCTGGCCGCGGCCGCCGAATCCGGCGCCGACGCCGTCCACCCCGGCTACGGATTCCTCTCCGAGAACGCCGAGTTCGCCCAGGCCGTCCTCGACGCCGGCCTGACCTGGATCGGCCCCCCGCCGCACGCCATCCGCGACCTGGGCGACAAGGTCGCCGCCCGCCACATCGCCCAGCGCGCCGGCGCCCCGCTGGTCGCCGGCACCCCCGACCCCGTCTCCGGGGCCGAGGAGGTCGTGGCCTTCGCCGAACAGCACGGCCTCCCGATCGCCATCAAGGCCGCCTTCGGCGGCGGCGGCCGCGGCCTGAAGGTCGCCCGCACGATGGAAGAGGTCCCCGAGCTCTACGACTCCGCCGTCCGCGAGGCCGTGGCCGCCTTCGGCCGCGGCGAATGCTTCGTCGAGCGCTACCTGGACAAGCCCCGCCACGTCGAGACCCAGTGCCTGGCCGACACCCACGGCAACGTCGTCGTGGTCTCCACCCGCGACTGCTCCCTCCAGCGCCGCCACCAGAAACTCGTCGAAGAGGCCCCCGCCCCCTTCCTGACCGAGGAGCAGAACGCCGAGCTGTACCGGGCGTCGAAGGCCATCCTCAAGGAGGCCGGTTACGTCGGCGCGGGCACCGTCGAGTTCCTCGTCGGCAACGACGGCACCATCTCCTTCCTCGAGGTCAACACCCGGCTCCAGGTGGAGCACCCGGTCACCGAGGAGGTCACCGGCATCGACCTGGTCCGCGAGATGTTCCGCATCGCCGACGGCGAGGCCATCGGCTACGACGACCCGCAGGTGCGCGGCCACTCCTTCGAGTTCCGGATCAACGGCGAGGACCCGGGCCGCAACTTCCTGCCCGCCCCGGGCACGGTGACCTCCTTCGTCGCGCCCGCCGGGCCGGGTGTGCGGCTGGACGCGGGTGTGGAGTCCGGCAGCGTCATCGGCCCCGCGTGGGACTCGCTGCTGGCCAAGCTGATCGTCACCGGTGCCACGCGGAGGCAGGCCCTGGAGCGCGCGGCCCGTGCCCTGGCCGAGTTCCAGGTCGAGGGCATGGCCACCGCGATCCCGTTCCACCAGGCGGTGGTCAAGGACCCGGCGTTCACCAGCGAGCCGTTCACCATCCACACCCGCTGGATCGAGACCGAGTTCAACAACACCATCGCCCCGTTCAC
>NZ_JAAAYH010000043.1:0-35318 GCF_018035285.1 Streptomyces sp. MK37H
CGTGAGCCGCTTGGTCTTACGACCCTGTGCCTCAAAACCGGCCGCGATCTCAGCCGCCGCGCCCTCATCACCCGCGATGACCACCGACGACGGCCCGTTGAGCGCGGCAATCGAGACGCGCTCATTCAGCAGCGGCGCCACCTCGTCCTCCGACGCCTGCACCGCGATCATCGCGCCACCGGCCGGAAGCTCCTGCATCAACCGCCCACGCGCCGCCACCAGCTTCGCCGCATCCGCGAGCGACAACACACCCGCCACATGCGCGGCGGCCAGCTCACCGATCGAATGCCCGGAGAGGAAATCGGTCCGCAGACCCCACGCCTCGACCAGCCGGAACAGCGCCACCTCCACCGCGAACAACGCAGGCTGAGTGAACCCCGTCTGGTCCAGTACCGCCGCGTCGTCCCCGAACAGGACATCCTTCAAAGGCCGCTCAAGATGCGGATCCAGCTCCGCACACACCGCGTCCAGCGCCTCAGCGAACACCGGATAGGCGTCGTACAGCTCACGCCCCATCCCCAGCCGCTGACTCCCCTGCCCCGTGAACAGGAACGCCACCTTGCCACCGGCGACCTTGCCCTCGACCAGCCCGGTCGCTGGCTCCTCGCGGGACAGCGCGTCGAGGGCCCGTATCAGGCCCTCGCGGTCGTCGGCGACGATCGCCGCCCGGTGCTCGAAGGCCGCCCGGCCGATGGCCAGCGAGAAGCCGACGTCGGTGAGGCGCAGTTCGGGGTGGGCCTCGAGGTGGGCGCGCAGATTGGCGGCCTGGGCGCGCAGCGCGGGGCGGCTCTTGGCGGCCACGGTCCACAGCGGCAGCGCGGTGGCGGCGCGGGTCTCGGCGGGGGCGTCGTCGGCCGTCTTCGCGGCTTCTGCCGCCTCCGGCTCCGGCGCCTGCTCCAGGATGGTGTGCGCGTTGGTGCCGCTGATGCCGAACGAGGACACCGCGGCCCGGCGCGGCTGCCCGGTGTCCGGCCAGGCGCGCCCCTCCGTCAGCAGCGAGACGGCGCCCGCCGACCAGTCGACGTTGGGGGTGGGCTGGTCGACGTGCAGGGTCCGCGGAAGCACCCCGTGGCGCATCGCCATGACCATCTTGATGATGCCCGCGACACCCGCGGCGGCCTGGGTGTGCCCGATGTTGGACTTGATGGAGCCCAGCCACAGCGGCTGGTCCTCGCTGTGGTTGCGCCCGTACGTGGCGAGCAGGGCCTGCGCCTCGATGGGGTCGCCGAGCGTGGTGCCCGTGCCGTGGGCCTCGACCACGTCGATCTGCCCGGGGGCGAGCCGGGCGGCGGCCAGGGCCTGGCGGATGACGCGCTGCTGCGAGGGGCCGTTGGGCGCGGTCAGCCCGCTGCTGGCGCCGTCCTGGTTGATGGCGCTGCCACGGACGACGGCCAGCACCTGGTGGCCGTTGGCGCGGGCGTCGGAGAGCCGCTCCAGCAGCAGCATGCCGGCGCCCTCGCCCCAGCCGGTGCCATCCGCCGCCGCCGCGAAGGACTTGCAGCGGCCGTCGGCGGCGAGTCCGCGCTGGCGGCTGAACTCGGTGAAGGTGCCGGGGGTGGACATGACGGTGACACCGCCGGCCAGCGCCAGCGAGCACTCCCCGCGGCGCAGCGCCTGCGCGGCGAAGTGCAGGGCGACCAGGGAGGAGGAGCAGGCCGTGTCGATGGTGACGGCCGGGCCCTCCAGGCCGAAGGTGTAGGCCACGCGGCCGGAGGCGATGGAGCCGGAGCTGCCGTTGCCGAGGAAGCCCTCGACGTCCTCGGGCGCGGAGAACAGCCGGGAGGCGTAGTCGTGGTACATCACGCCCGCGAACACACCGGTCTGGCTGCCCTGGAGCGTGGTCGGGTCGATGCCGGCGCGCTCGAACGCCTCCCACGAGGTCTCCAGCAGCAGCCGCTGCTGCGGGTCCATCGCGAGGGCCTCGCGCGGCGAGATGCCGAAGAACGCGGGGTCGAAGTCGGCCGCGTCGTGCAGGAATCCGCCCTCGTGGAGGTACGGCTCCTGGCCGCTGTCCGGGTCCGGCTCGAAGAGGACGTCGGTGGCCCAGCCGCGGTTGGTGGGGTACGGCGTGGCCGCGTCACCGCCGCGGGCGACGAGTTCCCACAGCTCCTCGGGGGTGCTGACCCCGCCGGGGTAGCGGCAGCTCATCGCCACGATGGCGATGGGCTCCTGCTCGCGGTCCTCGGCCTCGCGCAGCCGCCGCCGCGCCTCGCGCAGGTCGGTGGTGGCCCGCTTGAGGTAGTCGAGGTACTTCTCTTCGTTCGCCGTCGCCATTACGCCGTCCCCGCGGTGCTGAGGTGAGTCGATGAGCTCTTGTGGAGCAGATCAGGAGAGCCCGAGCTCGTCGTCGAGGAGATCGAAGATCTCGTCTGCCGTCGCGGACTGGATTTCACGGTCTTCTGCGGTGCTGTCCGTAGCACTTTGCGTTTCATTCCACTTCGACAGGAGGTCGCGCAGGCGGGTGGTGATGCCGGGGCGCTCGATGTCGTCCGGGGCGATCGTGGCGAGGATCGCCTCGAGCTTGTCGAGCTCCGCGTGTACGGGCTGGTGTCCGGCCGCGCCGGCCGCGCCGTCCAAGCCCAGCTCCTCGCGCAGATACCCGGCGAGCGCGGTGGGCGTCGGGTAGTCGAAGATCAGCGTGACCGGCAGGCGCAGCCCGGCGGCGGCGCCCAGTCGGTTGCGCAGATCCACGGCGGTGAGCGAGTCGAAGCCGAGGTCGAGGAAGCCGCGCCCGGCGTCCACGTCGTCCGGGTTGGCGTGGCCGAGGACGGCCGCCACATGGCCGCGGACGACCTCCAGCAGTTCGCGGTCGCGTTCGGCCTCCGAGAGCCCGGAGAGCCGTGTCGCGAGCGAGCCCGCACCCGAGTCGGCCACGACACCGGAGGTGGCCCCGGTGTCGGCGGAGCGCCGTACGGGGGTGCGGACCAGGCCGCGCAGCAGCGGCGGCAGCAGCCCGGCGGCGGCCTGGCCGCGCAGCGCGCCCGTGTCGATGCGGATCGGTACCAGCACGGCCTCGGACAGGGTGCCCGCCACGTCGAACAGCGCCAGGCCCTCGTCCTGCCCGAGCGCCGCGAAGCCACCGCGCGAGATACGGGTGACATCGGAGGTGTCGAGGCTTCCGGCCATGCCGTCGGCCGCCGCCCACAGGCCCCAGGCGAGCGAGTTCGCGGGCAGGCCCTGGGCGTGGCGGTGCTGGGCGAGCGCGTCCAGGAAGGTGTTGGCCGCGGCGTAGTTGCCCTGTCCCGAGCTGCCGAAGGCACCGGCGGCCGAGGAGAAGAGGACGAACGCGGCCAGATCCAGCTCGCGGGTGAGCTCGTGGAGGTTCCACGCCGCGTCCACCTTGGGGCGCAGCACGGTGTCGATCCGCTCACCGGTCAGCGAGCTGATCACCCCGTCGTCCAGGACGCCCGCGGTGTGCACCACGGCGGTCAGCGGGTGCTCCGCCGGGATGGCCGCGAGGGTGGCGGCCAGGGCGTCCCGGTCGGCGGTGTCACAGGCCGCCCAGGTGACCTCGGCACCCAACGTGCCCAGTTCGGCGGCGAGTTCGGCCGCGCCCGGGGCCTCGCCACCACGGCGGCTGACCAGCAGCAGATGCCGCACTCCGCGCTCCGCCACCAGATGGCGGGCGAAGAGTCCGCCCAGGGCGCCGGTGGCGCCGCTCAGCAGTACGGTGCCCTCCGGGGCGCCGAGTCCGGCCGGTTCGGGGGTGTCCGCCAGGGCCGGGACCCGGGCGAGGCGGTAGGCGTGGCCGGTGCCGGAGCGCAGCGCGAGCTGCGGTTCGTCGGTGGCGAGCACCGACGGCAGGGCCCGCTGGGAGGCGTCCGTGCCGTCGATGTCCACCAGGACGAAGCGGCCGGGGTTCTCCGACTGCGCGGACTTCATCAGGCCCCACGCGGTGGTGTGGGCCAGGTCGGCGACGTCTTCGCCGGGGGCCGCCGCGACCGCGCCACGGGTGACGAGGACGAGACGGGTGTCGGCGAGCCGCTGGTCGTTCAGCCAGTTCTGGACCAGGTCCAGGGCGTCCCGGGCGGCGGCCCGGGCGCTGTCGGGCAGGGACGCCGCGCCGCCAGTGGCGGTGAGGGGCGCCACGACCACGTCGGGGGCGGACGCGCCACCGTCGAGCGATGCGGCGAGCGCCGCGAGGTCCGCGTGGTCGTCCAGCCGCTCGCCGCCGACGGTGAAGCCGGTGGCGGCGCCGAGGGTCACCCAGCGCTCGCCGAGCGGGATGCCGGCGGCGGACGCGGACAGGGCGGCCCACTCGGGGCGGAACAGCGACTCGTGGTGCGCGGCGCGCGAGGCGTCGAGCTGCTCGGCCGCCAGCGGGCGCAGCACCAGGCCGTCGATGGTGGCCACGGCGGCGCCGGTGCCGTCGGCGAGGTGCAGCGACACCCCGTCGGCGCCGGGCCGCAGCCGTACGCGCAGCGATGCGGCTCCCCCGGCGTGCAGCCGTACGCCGGTCCAGGCGAACGGCAGCCGCGCGCCCTCGCTCCCCTCGCCCTCCGGGTCGAGGCCAAGGGTGTGCAGGGCGGCGTCCAGCAGCGCCGGATGCACCCCGTACGCGGCGGCCTGGGGCTCGAAGCCCTGGGGCAGCCGGATCTCGGCGAACAGTTCCTCGCCGCGCCGCCAGGCGGCGTGCAGCCCCTGGAAGACCGGGCCGTAGCCGAGTCCGGCGGCGGCCGCGCCCGCGTAGAACTCCTCGGTCGCCAGGGCCGTCGCATCGGCCGGGGGCCAGGCGCTCAGGTCCACGTGCTCGGCAGCGTCCTCGTCCGGGGCACCCTGGGCGCTCGGGGCGAGGAAGCCGGTGGCGTGACGGAGCCACGGCTCGTCGGCGGGCACGTCCTCCCGGCGGGAGTGCAGGGTCAGCGGGCGGCGCCCGGTCTCGTCGGCCGCCGCGAGCTCCAGCCGCAGCTGGACGGCGCCCTGTTCGGGCAGGACCAGCGGAGCCTGGAGGGTCAGCTCCTCGACCGTGTCGCAGCCCGCCTCGTGGCCGGCGCGCAGCGCGAGTTCCACGAAGGCGGTGCCGGGCAGCAGCACGGTGTCCATGACGGCGTGGTCGGCCAGCCAGGGGTGGGTCAGCAGCGACAGCCGCCCGGTGAACACGAAGCCACCGGTGTCGGGGAGTTCCACCGCCGCGCCCAGCAGCGGATGGTCGGCCGTGCCGAGGCCCGCGGAGATCACGTCCTCGACGGAGATGCCCACGTCGAGCCAGTAGCGCTGGCGCTGGAAGGCGTAGGTGGGCAGCTCCACGCGGCGGGCGCCGCGCCCGGCGTAGACCGCCGCCCAGTCCGGGGCCGCGCCTCGGACGTGGACGTGGGCGAGGGCGGTGGCGAGCGCCTGGGCCTCGGGGCGGCCACCGCGCAGGGTGGGGACGAACACCGCGTCGGTGTCCACACCGCCGTCGGTCCCGGTCTCCGTCCCGGCGAGGCAGTCCTCGCCCATCGCGGAGAGCACCCCGTCCGGGCCGAGCTCCAGATACGTGGTCACGCCCTGCTCGCGCAGGGTGCGGACGCCGTCGGCGAAGCGGACGGACTCGCGGACGTGGCGCACCCAGAACTCCGGCAGGCGGACCTCGTCGGCGGAGACCACCGTGCCGGTGAGGCAGGACACCAGCGGGATCTTCGGGGCGTTGAAGGTCAGGCCCTCGGTCAGCTTGCGGAAGTCCGCGAGCATCGGGTCCATGTGCGGCGAGTGGAAGGCGTGGCTGACGGTGAGCCGCTTGGTCTTACGGCCCTTCGCCTCGAACGACGCGGCGATCTCCGTCGCCGCGTCCTCGTCGCCCGCGATGACCACGGAGTCCGGGCCGTTGAGGGCGGCGATGCTCACCCGGTCGGTGAGCAGCGGCGCCACCTCGTCCTCGGACGCCTGGACGGCGATCATCGCGCCACCGGCGGGCAGTTCCTGCATGAGACGGCCACGGGCCGCCACCAGCGCGCACGCGTCGGCGAGCGAGAACACGCCCGCCACATGCGCGGCGGCCAGCTCGCCGATGGAGTGGCCGGACAGGTAGTCCGCCTTCAGACCCCACGCCTCGACCAGCCGGAACAGCGCCACCTCGACGGCGAAGAGCGCGGGCTGGGTGACCGCCGTGCGGTCCAGGGCCTGGGCGTCCTCGCCGAACAGCACCGTCTTCAGCGGCCGTTCGAGATGCGGGTCCAGCGCGTCGCACACCTCGTCCAGCGCCTCCGCGAAGCGCGGGAACGTCCGGTACAGCTCACGGCCCATGCCCAGCCGCTGGCTGCCCTGACCGGTGAACAGGAACGCCACCTTGCCCTCGGTGGCCAGCCCGCGCAGCGCCTGCGCCGGGTGCTCACCGCGCGCCAGCGCGTCCAGCGCGTCCAGCGCCTCGTCATGGCCCTCGGCCACCAGCGCGACGCGATGTTCCAGCGCGGCGCGGGTCGTGGCGAGCGAGAAGCCCAGATCGGTGAGGGAGGCCCCGGGTTCGGCGGCGATCCGCGACCGCAGCCGCCGCGCCTGGGCCCGCACACCGTCCTCGGTACGGGCCGACAGCAGCACGGGCACGTACGGCAGGGCCTCGGGCTCCGCCGCGGGCTCGCTCGGCTCGGCGGCGGGCGGCTGCTCGATGATGGCGTGGGCGTTGGTGCCGCTGATGCCGAACGAGGACACCGCGGCCCGGCGCGGACGGCCGGTCTCCGGCCACTCCCGCGCCTCGGTCAGCAGCGACACCGCGCCCGCCGACCAGTCCACATGCGGCGACGGCTCGTCCACGTGCAGCGTCCGCGGCAGCAGACCGTGCCGCATCGACAGCACCATCTTGATGACACCGGCGACACCGGAGGCGGCCTGGGTGTGGCCCAGGTTGGACTTCACCGAGCCCAGCCACAGCGGCCGCTCGGCGTCCCGCTCCCGGCCGTAGGTGGCCAGCAGCGCCTGCGCCTCGATGGGGTCGCCCAGCGTGGTGCCGGTGCCGTGGGCCTCGACGACGTCCACCTCACCGGTGGTCAGACGGGCGTTGGCGAGCGCCTGACGGATCACGCGCTGCTGGGACGGGCCGTTGGGCGCGGTCAGACCGTTGGACGCGCCGTCCTGGTTGACGGCCGAGCCGCGCACGATCGCCAGCACCTCATGGCCGTGCCGACGGGCGTCCGACAGCCGCTCCAGGAGCAGCATGCCCGCACCCTCGCCCCAGCCGGTGCCGTCGGCGGCGGCCGCGAAGGACTTGCAACGGCCGTCCCTGGCCAGTCCGCGCTGGCGGCTGAAGTCGATGAACGTACCCGGGGTGAACATCACGGTGACACCGCCGGCCAGCGCCAGCGAGCACTCGCCCTGGCGGAGCGCCTGCGCCGCCAGGTGCAGCGCCACCAGCGAGGACGAGCAGGCCGTGTCGACCGTGACGGCCGGGCCCTCCAGACCGAAGGTGTAGGCCACGCGGCCGGACACCACGCTGCTGGAGCTGCCGGTGCCGAGATAGCCCTCGACCTCGTTCGGGACGGCGTGCAGCCGGGACCCGTAGTCGTGGTACATGACGCCCGCGAACACACCGGTCCTGCTGCCGCGCACGGACAGCGGGTCGATCCCGGCGCGCTCGAACGCTTCCCACGACGTCTCCAGCAGCAGCCGCTGCTGCGGGTCCATCGCGAGCGCCTCGCGCGGCGAGATGCCGAAGAACGCCGGGTCGAACTCGGCGGCGTCGTGCAGGAATCCGCCCTCGCGGGCGTAGGAGGTGCCCTGCGTCTCCGGGTCCGGGTCGTAGAGCGCCTCGAGGTCCCAGCCACGGTTGTCCGGGAAGCGGGAGATGCCGTCCTCGCCCGCGGCGAGCAGCTGCCACAGCTCCTCGGGGGTGGTGACCCCGCCGGGGTAGCGGCAGCTCATCGCCACGATGGCGATCGGCTCGTCGTCGGTGGCGGCCACGACCGGCACCGGCGTGTGCACCACCGGGGACCGCGTGCCGATGAGCTCGGTGCGCAGATGGCGGGCCAGGACCTGCGGGTCCGGGTAGTCGAAGATGAGCGTGGCGGGCAGCCGCAGCCCGGTGACCGTGTTGAGCTGGTTGCGCAGCTCAACGGCGGTCAGCGAGTCGAAGCCCAGCTCCTTGAACGCCCGGCCCGAACCGATGGTCTCCGCACCGGCGTAGCCAAGCACGGCGGCCACCTGGGCGCGCACCAGGTCCAGCAGCAGCCGCTCCTGCTCGGGCTCGGACAGCCCGGTGAGCCGCCCGGCGAGACCGCTCTCGCCGCCCGCCGCGACCGCGTCCACCGCGCGCCGCGCCGGGATCCGCACCAGACCGCGGAACAGGGGCGAGACCGCGCCACTGGCGGCCTGGGTACGCAGGGCCGCGAGGTCCACCCGCATCGGCACCAGCGACGCCTCGCGGACGGTCAGCGCGGTGTCGAGCAGCGCGAGGCCCTCGGCCACCGGCAGCGGCGGCAGTCCGGCGCGCCGCATCCGGGCGATGTCGGCCTCGTCCAGGGTGCCGCCCATCCCGGCCCCGGCCCACAGGCCCCACGCGAGCGCGGTGGCGGGCAGGTCCTGGGCGGCGCGGTGGCGGGCGAGGGCGTCCAGGAAGGCGTTGGACGCCGCGTAGTTGCCCTGGCCCGGGCCGCCGAACACACCGGAGGAGGACGAGAACAGCACGAAGGCGGTCAGGTCCAGCTCGCGGGTCAGCTCATGCAGATTCCACGCCGCGTCCACCTTCGGGCGCATGACGTGGTCGACGCGCTCGGAGGTGAGCGAGCCGATCACACCGTCGTCCAGCACACCGGCGGTGTGCACCACGGCGGTCAGCGGGTGCTCGGCGGAGACGGTGGCGAGGGCCGCGGCGAGCGCGTCCCGGTCGGCCACATCACACGCCGCCCACGCCACCTCGGCGCCCAACTCGACCAGCTCGGTGCTGAGTTCGGTCGCACCCGGCGCCTGGTCGCCACGGCGGCTCACCAGCAGCAGATGCCGTACGCCACGCTCGGCCACCAGATGCCGCGCCACGAGCCCGCCCAGCGAACCGGACGCGCCGGTCACCAGCACCGTGCCCTCGGGGTCGAGGCCCCGCGCCTCGTCGCCCTCCGGCTCCACGGCCACCCGCGCCAGCCGCGGCACGGACACCGCGCCCGCGCGGATCGCCAACTGCGGCTCGCCGGAGGCCAGAGCGGCGGGCAGCGCCCGCAGCGACTCGTCCCCGCCGTCGGTGTCCACCAGCACGAAGCGGCCCGGGTTCTCCGACTGCGCCGAGCGCAGCAGACCCCAGACGGCCGCACCGGCCAGATCCGCCACCGGCTCGTCATGCTCGACGGCCACCGCGCCACGCGTCACCACGACCAGCGGGGCGTCCCCGAACCGCTCCTCCTCCAGCCACCGCTGGACGACGGAGAGCGCCGCGGCGGCGGCACGGTGCGCCCCACGGGCCACCTGCTCACCGACCTCCGCGGACGGCGACACGATGACGTACTCGGGCGCGGGCGCCGTGCCCGCGGCGACCGCCCCGGCCAGCGTCTCGATGTCCCCGTACGCCGAGGTCCCGAGCCCGAGCGGATCGGCGCCCAGCACCGCCCACCGGCCGTCGGCAGGAACATCCGCCCCGGCGGCGTCGGCGAGCCCGGCCGTGGTCGCCCACTCCAGGCGGAACAGCGACTCGTGGTAGGCCGTGCGCGCGCTCCGCAACTGCTCGGCCGAGACCGGGCGCAGCCCCAGCGTCTCGACGGCCGCGACCGGCGCGCCGGTGGTGTCGGCGATCTCCAGCCGGACGCCGTCGGTGCCCGCGGGGGCCAGGTGCACCCGCAGCGCCGAGGCGCCGCTCGCGTACAGCGACACGCCGGTCCAGGCGAACGGCAGCCGCCCTTCGCCACCCGTATTGCCCAGGCCGCCCATGCCGATGGCGTGCAGGGCGGAGTCCAGCAGCGCCGGGTGCAGCCCGAACGCGGCGGCCTCCTCGGCCGTCTCCTCGTCCAGCGCCACCTCGGCGAACACCTCGCCGCCGCGCTGCCACGCCCTGCGCAGCCCCTGGAACGCGGGGCCGTAGGCGAAACCGATGTCCAGCAGGCCCTCGTAGCGGCCGTCCAGCTCCACCTCGGTCGCGTCCGCCGGGGGCCACGCACTCAGCTCGAACGACGCCTCCGGACGGCCGCCGGACGCCAGAACACCGGCGGCGTGCCGGGTCCACGGCTCCTCGGCGGGCAGGCTCTCCAGCCGGGAGTGCAGCGACAGCGGACGGCGGCCCGTCTCGTCGGCCGCACCGACCGAGAGCCGCAGCTGGACACCGCCCCGCGCGGGCAGCACCAGCGGCGCCTCGAGGGTCAGCTCCTCCAGGTAGTCGCAGCCGACCTGGTCACCGGCGCGGATCGCCAGCTCCACGAACGCGGTGCCGGGCAGCAGCACCGTGTCCAGGATGGTGTGGCCCGCGAGCCACGGGTGCGTGGACAGCGCCAGCCGCCCGGTGAACAGCATCCCGTCCGCGTCCGGCAGTTCGGCGCTGGCGCCGAGCAGCGGATGCTCGGCCTCGCCCAGCCCGACCGCGGCCACGTCGCCGAGGAACAGCGACGAGACCTTCGGCCAGTAGCGCTGCCGCTGGAAGGCGTACGTGGGCAGCGCGACCTGCGCGGCGCCGGTACGGGCGTAGTAGGCCGCCCAGTCCACCGCCGCACCACGCACATGCGCCCGCGCGACGGCCGACAGCAGCGCCTCGGCCTCGGGACGGTCCTTGCGCAGCACGGCGGCGAAGGCGGCGTCGGCCTCGGAGTCGGCCACGCAGTCCTGGGCCATGGCGGTGAGTACGCCGTCGGGACCCAGTTCGACGTAGGTGGTGACGCCCTGGCCTTCCAACGTCCGTACGCCATCGAGGAAGCGCACGGCCTCGCGGACGTGGCGCACCCAGAAGTCCGGGCTGGTGATCTCCTCGGCGGAGACCACGCCACCGGTGAGGTTGGAGACGATCGGGATACGCGGGGCCTCGTACGACAGCCCCTCCGCGACCTCGCGGAACGCCTCCAACATCCCGTCCATGTGCGGCGAGTGGAACGCGTGGCTGACCGTGAGCCGCTTGGTCTTGCGGCCCTGGGCCTCGAAACCGGCCGCGATCTCCACGGCCGCGTCCTCATCACCCGCGATGACCACGGACGTCGGCCCGTTGAGCGCGGCGATCGAGACGCGCTCGTTGAGCAACGGCGCGACCTCGTCCTCGGACGCCTGGATGGCAATCATCGCGCCACCGGCCGGAAGCTCCTGCATCAGCCGGCCACGCGCCGCGACCAACTTCGCCGCATCCGCCAGCGAGAGCACATCCGCCACATGTGCAGCGGCCAGCTCACCGATCGAGTGCCCGGACAGGAAGTCCGCCTTCAGACCCCACGCCTCGACCAGCCGGAACAGCGCCACCTCGACCGCGAACAGCGCGGGCTGAGTGAAACCCGTCTGATCCAGCGCGGAGGCGTCCTCCCCGAACAGCACATCCCGCAGCGGCCGTTCGAGGTGCGCGTCCAGGTGGGCGCACACCTCGTCCAGCGCGTCCGCGAACACCGGGAAGGCGTAGTACAGCTCACGGCCCATGCCGAGCCGCTGGCTGCCCTGCCCGGTGAACAGGAACGCCACCCGGCCACCGGCCACCGCGCCCCGCACGAGCCCGGCCGCCGTACGGCCCTCGGCGAGCGCCTCCAGGCCGGACAGCAGCCCGTCGCGGTCCTCGGCGACCAGCGCCGCGCGCTCCTCGAAGGCGGTACGGCGCGTGGCGAGCGTGAACGCCACGTCGGTGAGGTCCAGCTCGGGCCGCTCGTCGAGATGGGCGCGCAGCCGTACGGCCTGGTCGCGCAGGCCCTCCGGGGACTTGGCGGAGAGCACCCAGGTGGCGGGGAGACCGGACCGGGGCGCGGCGGCGGGCGCCGAGTCCTCGTTCTCGTCCGCGTACACCGGGGCCTGCTCGATGATGGTGTGCGCGTTGGTGCCGCTGATGCCGAACGAGGACACCGCGGCCCGGCGCGGACGGCCGGTCTCCGGCCACTCCCGCGCCTCGGTCAGCAGGGCGACCGCGCCGGCCGACCAGTCCACATGCGGGGTGGGCTCATCGACGTTGAGGGTCTGCGGCAGCAGTCCGTGCTGGATGGCCAGCACCATCTTCATCACACCGGCGACACCGGCAGCGGCCTGCGTATGGCCGAAGTTGGACTTGATGGAGCCGAGCCACAGCGGTCGCTCCGGCTCCCGCTCCTGCCCGTACGTGGCCAGCAGCGCCTGCGCCTCGATCGGGTCGCCCAGCTTGGTGCCCGTGCCGTGGGCCTCGACGGCGTCCACCTCGGACGCCGACAACCCCGCACCCGCCAACGCCTGCCGGATCACCCGCTGCTGCGACGGACCATTCGGCGCCGTCAGACCATTCGACGCACCATCCTGGTTGATCGCGGAGCCGCGCACGACCGCCAGCACCTCATGACCGTTACGCCGGGCATCGGACAGCCGCTCCACGAGCAGCATGCCCACACCCTCGCCCCAGCCCGTGCCATCCGCACCCGCCGCGAACGCCTTGATCCGCCCATCAGCAGCCAGCCCACGCTGACGACTGAAGTCCACGAACGAACCCGGCGTCGACATCACCGTCACACCACCGGCCAACGCCAACGAGCACTCACCCGCACGCAACGCCTGAATCGCCCAGTGCAACGCCACCAACGACGACGAGCAGGCCGTGTCCACCGTCACCGCCGGGCCTTCCAGGCCCAGCGCGTACGACACCCGGCCCGACATCACACTCGCCGCGTTACCCGTCCCCATGAACCCTTCCGAGCCATCGGGGGCGGAGAGGATCACGGGCAGATAGTCCTGGCCGTTGGTACCGGCGAACACGCCGACCTGCTGGCCGCGCAGCGTGGTCGGATCGATCCCGGCCCGCTCGAACGCCTCCCAGGACGTCTCCAGCAGCAGCCGCTGCTGCGGGTCCATGGCCAGCGCCTCACGCGGCGAGATGCCGAAGAAGACGGGGTCGAACTCGGCGGCGTCGGCGAGGAATCCGCCCTCGCGGACGTAGCTGGTGTGCTCGCCCGCGCCCTCCGGGTCGTACAGCGTCTCCAGGTCCCAGCCGCGGTCGGCGGGGAAGTCGACCACCGCGTCCTGCCCGGATGCCAGCAGCCGCCACAGCTCCTCCGGCGACCGCACACCACCGGGGAAGCGGCAGCTCATGCCGACGATCGCGATGGGGTCGTCGTCCAAGGCCACGCCCACCGACGACGCGCCGGTCACGGCCGGGCGCGAGCCGATGAGTTCGGCCTGGAGGTGGTCGGCGAGGGCGATCGGGGTGGGGTAGTCGAAGATGATGGTGGCGGGCAGCTTCAGCCCGGTGAGCGTGGACAGCAGGTTGCGGATCTCGACCGCGGTCAGCGAGTCGAAACCGAGGTCGCGGAAGGCGCGGCTGGGCTCCACCGAGTCCGGCCCGGGGTGGCCGAGGACGACGGCCACCTGGGTGCGGACGAAGTCCAGGGCGATCTGGTCGCGTTCCTCGTCGGTTCCGGCGTCGGTCAGCCGCTGGGCCAGCGACGTGGGCCGGCCGGGGATGGCGGGGCCGCCGCCGGCGGTGCGTGCCACCTCGATCGCGCGCTTCGCCTCGGAGAGGTCGGCGAGCAGCGGGTTCGGGCGGTGGCCGACGAGGCCGGGCGCGAAGCGGTCCCATTCGATGTCCACGACGAGGGAGAAGGTCTCGTCGAGGTCGAGCGCGGCACCCAGGGCGGCGGTCGCCGGTTCGGGGGCGAGGGCGGGCAGCCCGGACTGCCGGAGCCGCTCGGCCACCAGCTCGTCGGTGGCCATGCCGCCGTCGGCCCAGGCGCCCCAGGCCATCGAGGTGGCGGGCAGCCCCTCGGCGCGGCGCTGTTCGGCGAGCGCGTCGAGGTAGGCGTTGGCGGCCACGTAGTTGGCCTGTCCGGCGGCGCCGAAGGTGGCGGCCATGGAGGAGAAGAGCACGAAGGCGGACAGGTCGAGGCCGCGGGTGAGCTCGTGCAGATGGCGGGCGGAGTCGGCCTTGGCGCGCAGCACATCGGCCATGCGCTGCGGGGTCTGGGCGTCGAGCACCCCGTCGTCCAGCACTCCGGCGGCGTGGACGACCGTGGTCAGCGGGAGGTCCGCGGGGACGGTCGCCAGCAGCCCGGCGAGGGCGTCGCGGTCGGCCACGTCGCAGGCGGCGACGGTCACCTGGGCGCCGAGGGCGGTGAGTTCGTCCCGCAGCTCGGCGGCGCCGGGCGCGTCGGGGCCACGGCGGCCGGCGAGCAGGATGTGCTGGGCGCCGTGGGCCACGAGCCAGCGGGCGACGTGGCCGCCGAGGGCGCCGGTGCCGCCGGTGATCAGCGCGGTGCCGTGGGTGGACCAGCCGTCATCGGTGGTCTCGTGGTGCGGGGCGCGGGCCAGCCGGCGGACGTGGATGCCCTGCGGGCGGATGGCGAGGTGGTCCTCGCCGCTGATGCCCTCGGGCCCGGCGAGGATGTCGGCGAGCCGCCCGAGGGCGCGGTCGTCGGCGGTCTCGGGCAGGTCGATCAGACCGCCCCAGCGCTCGGGGTGTTCGAGGGCGGCGGTGCGGCCCAGGCCCCAGATCTGGGCCTGTTCGGGGCTGGTGAGCCGGTCGGAGCGGCCGACGGAGACCGCGCCGCGGGTGGCGGCCCACAGCGGGGCGTCGAGGTCGGCGTCGCCGAGAGCCTGGACGAGGGTGAGGGTGCCCGCGAGTCCGGCGGTGAGGGAGGGGTGCCGGTCGTGCGGGCGCTCGTCCAGGCCGAGCAGGGAGAGCACACCGTCGACGCGCGGGGCCGGGGCCGCCGGGTCCGGGTTCAGGGCGGTGCGGATCCGCTCGGTGAGGGCGGCGCGGTCGGCGGTGGTGCCGTCGACGTCGATCCGGTGGACGGTGACGCAGCGTTCGGCCAGCAGCCGCAGCGGCTCCGCCACCCAGGGGTCGTCGGCGCGTCCCTCGGGGGTGACCACGAGCCAGGTGCCGGTGAGCGGCTTGGCCTGGGCCTGCGGCAGCGGTGTCCAGGTGACGCGGTAGCGCCAGCCGTCCACGGTGGTGTCCACGTGGCTCTGCCGCCGCCACGCGGACAGGACGGGCAGCACCTCGCTGAGGGGCTGGTCGCCGTCGAGGCCGAGGGTGTCGACCAGGGCGGCCAGGTCCTCGCTGTGCACGACCTCCCAGAACCGGGCGTCGGCCACGGCCGGTGCGGCGGCCTCGGCGGCGGCGGAGTCGGCGCCGTACGAGAAGGGGTTGGCGGGCCAGTAGCGCTGCCGCTGGAAGGCGTAGGTGGGCAGCTCGACGCGGCGGGCGCCGGTGCCCGCGTAGTACGTGGCCCAGTCCACGGGCAGGCCGCGGACATGGGCCTGGGCGAGCGCGTTGCTCAGCGTGCGGGGCTCGGGGCGGCCGGAGCGCAGGGCGGGCAGGAAGGCGAACGTGCGGTTCCGGCCGCCGCTCACGCAGTCCTGGGCCATGGCGGACAGCACCCCGTCGGGGCCGAGCTCCAGATAAGTGGTCACGCCGTGGTCCTCGAGGCGGCGGACGCCGTCGAGGAAGCGGACGGCCTCGCGGACGTGGCGGACCCAGAACTCGGGCGTGGTGATCTCGTCGGCGCTCACCAGGGTGCCGGTGAGGTTGGAGACGATCGGGATCTTCGGAGCCTCGTAGGTCAGCCGCTCGGCCACCTGACGGAAGTTCTCCAGCATCCCGTCCATGTGGGGGGAGTGGAAGGCGTGGCTGACGGTGAGCCGCTTGGTCTTGCGGCCCTGGGCCTCGAAGCCCGCCGCGATCTCCACCGCCGCGTCCTCGTCACCGGCGATGACGACCGACGTCGGGCCGTTGATGGCGGCGATGGACACCCGCTCGGTCAGCAGCGGCGTCACCTCGTCCTCCGCCGCCTGCACCGCGATCATCGCGCCGCCGGTGGGGAGTTGCTGCATCAGCTGGCTGCGCGCGGCCACCAGGGCGGAGGCGTGGGTGAGCGAGAGCACCCCGGCGACATGGGCGGCGGTGAGCTCGCCGATGGAGTGGCCGGAGAGGAAGTCGGGCCGCAGCCCCCAGGATTCGACGAGGCGGAAGAGGGCCACCTCGACGGCGAAGAGCGCGGGCTGGGTGTAGCCGGTCCGGTCGAGCGTGGCGGCGTCGTCGCCGAACAGCACGTCCTTCAGCGGCCGGTCGAGGAAGCGGTCGAGCTGGGCGCAGACCGCGTCCAGCGCCTCGGCGAACACCGGATACGTCGCGTACAGCTCACGGCCCATGCCGAGCCGCTGGCTGCCCTGCCCGGTGAAGAGGAACGCGACCTTGCCCTCGGCGGCGAGACCCTCGGTCACCTCGGGGTGGTGGCGGCCCTCGGCGAGCGCGTCGAGGCCCGCGAGCAGCTCGTCGTGGTCGGCGGCGACGACCGCGGCGCGGCGGTCGAGGGCGGCGCGGGTGACGGCCTGGGAGTAGCCGATGTCGGCGAGGCGGTGGCCGGGGTGGGCGGCCAGATGGGTCCGCAGCCGGAGCGCCTGGGCGCGCAGCGCCTGCTCGTTCTTGCCGGACAGCACGACCGGGACGAGGGGCACCTCGGCCCGCTCCGGCTCGTCGCCCTCGGCGTGTCCGACGGGGGCCGCGGAGGCCGGGGCCTCCTCGAGGATGGTGTGCACATTGGTGCCGCTCATGCCGAACGACGAGACGCCCGCCCGGCGCGGGGTGGCGCCCTCGGGGTCCTTGCCCCACTCGCGGGGGGCGGTGAGCAGTTCGACGTCCCCGGCCGTCCAGTCGACGTGCGGGGTGGGCTCGGTGAGATGGAGGGTCTGGGGCAGCACACCGTGCCGCATCGCCATGACCATCTTGATGACGCCGCCGACACCGGCGCCCGCCTGGGCGTGGCCGATGTTGGACTTGATGGAGCCGATGAGCAGCGGTTTGCCCTCGGGCCTGCCCTGGCCGTACGTGGCCAGCAGCGCCTGCGCCTCGATCGGGTCGCCGAGGGCGGTGCCGGTGCCATGGGCCTCGACGGCGTCCACCTGGTCGGGGCTGAGCCGGGCGTTGGCCAGCGCCTGGAGGATGACGCGCTGCTGCGAGGGGCCGTTGGGCGAGGTGAGGCCGTTGCTGGCGCCGTCCTGGTTGACGGCGGAGCCGCGGACCACGGCGAGCACCGGGTGGCCCTTGCGCTGGGCGTCCGACAGCCGCTCGACCAGCAGCATGCCGACACCCTCGCCCAGGCAGAAGCCGTCGGCCTCCGGGGCGAAGGGCTTGGAACGGCCGTCGAGGGCCAGTCCGCGCATCTTGCTGTAGTCGACGAAGACACCGGGCGCGCACATCAGGGTGGCGCCACCGGCGAGCGCGAGCGAGCATTCGCCGTTGCGCAGCGCCTGGACGGCGAGGTGGAGCGCCACCAGCGAGGAGGAACAGGCGGTGTCGACGGTGACGGCCGGGCCCTCGAAACCGAAGGTGTAGGAAAGGCGGCCGGAGGCGACGCTCGCGGCGTTACCGGTGCCGAAGTAACCCTCGAAGTTCTCGTTGGAACTGAGGATCGCGCCCAGGTAATCGTGATTGCTGGTGCCGACGAAGACGCCGATCTGCCGGCCGCGCACCGCGACCGGGTCGATTCCCGCGCGCTCGAACGCCTCCCAGGAGGTCTCCAGCAGCATCCGCTGCTGCGGATCCATGCCGAGCGCTTCCCGGGGGCTGATGCCGAACAGCGAAGGGTCGAAATCGGCAATGCCGTCGACGAATCCGCCCTCGTACACATAACTGGTGCCGGGGTGGTCCGGGTCCGGGTGGTACATCGTGTCGACATTCCACCCGCGGTCCAGCGGGAACTCGCTGACCGCGTCAACGCCCTCGCTGACGATGCGCCACAGGTCCTCGGGCGAAGACACGCCTCCGGGATAACGGCAGCCGATCCCCACGATGGCGATGGGGTCGTGGTTCTTCGCCTCGGCCTCTTGCAGGCGGAGGCGAGTCTGGTGCAGATCCGCCGTTACCAGCTTGAGGTAGTCCCGCAGCGTCTCTTCATTCGCCATTTACGCAATCCAATTACGGCAGACGGCATCGGAAATGCTCCACAGATCCTCAACGGGAGCCGGTAACCAACAACCAAATCAGTCGACTTCTCGCTGAGAGGCTATGTGTGAACTAACCCTCATAACAACCCCTAGCTGCCCCCTATGACCCCCTGGAGACCCAAGGAGCGATAGGGGGCAGCCCGGTATTTCGAAACCCTATTGAAGGGTAGAGAAAATCCTGGCCGATATTGGATACGACGTCAATAGCGAAATTCTCGTCAAGCCCTTCCGAGGCCCTTGTTGATGAATGCGAAGAGCTCTTCGTCGCTGGCCGACTGGAGCTGCTCGGCGTCCACCGTGTCCTTCGCCGGGCGCTCCGGCGCCGCCGCGGCGGCGGGCTCGGCGGTGACCGCCGTGCCGTCCGACTCGTTCCACTTCGCCAGCAGCGACTGCAGCCGCATGGTGATCCGGGCCCGGGTGATGTTGTCGGGCGCGGTGCCGGTGAGCGCGGACTCCAGCTTGTCGAGCTCCTCGAGCACCGCGGTGCCGTCGGCCGCCTCGTCGGGCGCGATCCCGGCCCGCAGATAGGCGGCCACGGCGGCCGGGGTCGGGTGGTCGAAGATCAGGCTCGGGGGCAGCTTCAGCCCGCTCGCGGCGCCCAGCCGGTTGCGGAGCTCGACCGCGGTCAGCGAGTCGAAGCCCAGCTCCTTGAAGGCCCGGCCGGCCTCGATGGCCTGGGCGCCGGAGTGGCCCAGCACGGCGGCCACCGCGCTGCGCACCAGATCCAGCAGCACCCGCTCCCGCTCGGTCTCCGGCAGGCCCGCGAGCTGCCCGGCCAGGGCCGTCCCGGCGGCGCCCGCGTCGTCGGTCTCGGCGGCGGCCATCTCCTCGACGACCTCGCGGGCCTCGGGCAGGTCGTGCAGCAGCGGACGCGGCCGGTCGGCGGTGAAGGCGAGGGTGAAGCGCCGCCAGTCCATGTCGATGACGGTCAGCGCGGTCTCGTCCCGGTCCAGCGCGTGCTGGAGCGTGGCGGTGGCCGGCTCCGGCGCCATCTCGTTGATGCCGTGGCGGCGCATCCGGTCGCCGACGGCGCCGTCCACCGTGGCGCCGTCGCCCCACGGGCCGAAGGTCAGCGTGGTGGCGGGCAGCCCGTCCGCGCGGCGCTGCTCGGCGAAGGCGTGCAGGAAGGCGTTGCCGGGCGCCTGGTTGCCCTGACCGGGCGCGCCGAAGGTGGCGGAGAAGTGCGAGCACAGCACGAACGCGGTCAGGTCCAGCTCGCGGGTGAGCTCGTGCAGATGGCGCGTGGCGTCCACCTTCAGCCGCAGCACCCGCTCGACCTGATCCGCGGTCAGCCCCTCGATCACCCCGTCCTCGATGACGGCGGCGGTGTGCACGACGGCCGTCAGCGGCTGGTCGGCCGGGATGGCCGCGAGGGTGTCGGCGAGCGCGGCGCGGTCGGTCACATCGCACGCGGCGAGGGTGACCTTGGCGCCGAGCCCGGTCAGCTCGGCCTCCAGCTCGACCGCCCCGGGGGCGTCCGGGCCCCTGCGGCTCGCCAGGACGAGATGCTCGGCGCCGTTGCGGGCCAGCCACCGCGCGACCTGTGCGCCGAGCCGTCCCGTACCGCCGGTGACCAGCGTGGTGCCGGTCGGCTTCCAGGCCCGTACGGCGGAGGTGTCGGCCAGCGGGGCGCGCACCAGGCGGGGCCCGAAGACGCCCGTGGCACGGATCGCGGCCTGGTCGTCGTCGCCGTCGGAGGCGAGGAGGCCCACCAGCCGGGTCAGGGCGCGCTCGTCGGGCGTGTCGGGCAGGTCGATCAGACCGCCCCAGCGCTCCAGGTGCTCCAGCGCGGCCACCCGGCCCAGACCCCAGACCAGCGCCTGCTCGGGCGCGGCCGGGCGGTCCGTGCCGCCCACGGAGACGGCGCCCCGCGTCAGGCACCACAGCGGCGCGCCGATCCCCGCGTCGCCGAGGGCCTGGATCAGCGCGAGCTGGGCGGCCGTTCCGGCGGGCAGGGAGGCGTGCTCGGGGTGTGCGCCCTCGGCCGGGGCCAGCAGCGAGACCACCCCGGCGAACGCGGCGCCGTCGGCCTCGGCTTCGGCCTCGGCTTCGGCTTCGCCGAGCGCGGTGCGCAGCCGCCCGGCCAGCTCCTCCCGGCCGTCGCCGGCGGTGTCCACGGCGATCCGCCGTACGTCGGCGCCGCGTTCGGCGAGCACACCGGCCACGGCGTCGGTCCAGGTGTCCTCGGCGGCCGGAGTGACGACGAGCCAGGCGCCGGTCAGCCGCGCGGACCGCTCCTCGGCGAGCGGCTTCCACGTCACGCGGTAGCGCCAGCCGTCCACCGTGGACTGCTCACGGGCCTGCTTGCGCCACGACGCCAGGGCGGGCAGGACTGCGCTCATGGGCTGATCGCCCTCGACCGTCAGCTCGGCGGCCAGCGTCTGCCAGTCCTCGGCCTCCACGGCGGCCCAGAACTTCGCCTCCACGGCGTCGTGCCCGCTCTCCCCGGCCGTCCGCGCGGGCGCGGCCTCGGGCCAGTAGCGCTGCCGCTGGAAGGCGTACGTGGGCAGCTCGATCCGGCGCGCGCCGGTGCCGTCGAAAAACGCGTCCCAGTCCACGGCCACACCGCGCGACCACGCCTCGCCGACGGAGGCCCAGAAGCGGTCCAGGCCGCCCTCGTCACGGCGCAGCGACCCGATCGCGGCCGCGTCCACTCCGGCGTCCTCGGCGGTCTCCTGCACACCCATGGTCAGCACCGGGTGGGCGCTGGACTCGATGAACACGCCGAAGCCCTCGTCCAGCAGCCGCCGGACCGCGCCCTCCAGCTCAACCGTGCGGCGGAGATTGGTGAACCAGTACTCGGCGTCCAGCTCCGGACCCTCGGCCCACTCCCCCGTCACCGTCGACAGGAACGGCACCTGGGCGTTCTTCGGCTGTACGGGCGCCAGCAGCTCCAGCAGCTCCTCGCGGAGCAGCTCGACCTGCGCCGAGTGCGAGGCGTAGTCCACCGGCACCCGGCGCGCCCGCACCTCGTCGGCCTCGCAGGACGCCAGCAGTTCGTCCAGCGCGGTCGGCTCACCGGAGACGACCACCGACGAGGGCCCGTTGACCGCCGCGATGGAGATCCGCTCCTCGCCCCAGGGCGCGATGCGCTCGCGCACATCCGCCACCGGGAGCGCCACCGACACCATGCCGCCCTTGCCCGCCAGCACCCGGCCGATCACCTGGCTGCGCAGCGCCACCACACGGGCCGCGTCCTTCAGCGACAGAATCCCCGCCACACACGCGGCGGCGATCTCACCCTGCGAGTGGCCGATCACCGCGGCCGGGACGACGCCCAGCGAACGCCACAGCTCCGCGAGCGACACCATCACCGCGAACAGCACCGGCTGGACCACATCCACCCGGTCCAGCGACGGCGCACCCTCGGCACCCCGCAACACATCCACCAACGACCAGTCGGTGAACTCCGCGAGCGCCGCCGCACACTCCTCGATGTGGGCCGCGAAGACGGGCGAGGCGTCCATCAGCCCCACGCCCATGCGCACCCACTGTGACCCCTGCCCGGGGAAGACGAACGCCGTCTGCCCGGCGACCACGGCGCCCCGTTCCACACCGGCCGCCATGCCGCCCTCGGCCAGGGCGGTCAGCCCGGCCATCAGTTCCTCGCGGTCCCGGCCCTGGACCACACCGCGGTGGTCCAGCGCGGAGCGGGTGGTGGCCAGCGACAGGCCGATGTCCACCGTGCGCAGCGCCGGTTCGTCGTGGAGCCGGTCCAGCAGCCGCCAGGCCTGGGCGCGCAGCGCCGCCTCGCTCTTGCCGGAGAGCACCCACGGCAGCACACCCGGGTGCTTGGACACCAGCTCGACCGGGCCCGGCTCCTCGGCGGGTGCCTGCTCGACGATGGTGTGCGCATTGGTGCCGCTGAAGCCGAAGGAGGAGATGCCCGCACGGCGCGGACGGCCGGTCTCGGGCCACGGCGTGGCCGACCTGACCAGCGCGATCTTCCCCGAGGACCAGTCGATGTGCGGGGACGGCTCGGCGATGTGCAGCGACTCGGGGACGACGCCGTGCCGCATCGCCAGCACCATCTTCATCACCCCGGCGATGCCCGCGGCACCCTGGGTGTGGCCGATGTTGGACTTCACCGAGCCGAGCAGCAGGGGCAGTTCCTCGGGCCGGTCCTGGCCGTAGGTGGCCAGCAGCGCCTGCGCCTCGATCGGGTCGCCCAGCGAGGTGCCCGTGCCATGGGCCTCGACGACGTCCACATCGCCCGCGGACAGCCGCGCGTTGGCCAGCGCCTGCTGGATGACGCGCTGCTGGGAGGGGCCGTTGGGCGCGGTCAGGCCGTTGGACGCGCCGTCCTGGTTGACGGCGGAGCCGCGCACCACGGCCAGCACCTTGTGGCCCAGGCGGCGGGCGTCCGAGAGCCGCTCCAGCAGCAGGACGCCCACGCCCTCGGCCGGGCCGAAGCCGTCGGCGTCCGCCGAGAACGCCTTGCAGCGGCCGTCCTCGGACAGCCCGCGCTGGCGGCTGAACTCGATGAACAGACCCGGGGTGGACATCACATGGACGCCCCCGGCGAGCGCGAGCGAGCATTCGCCGAGCCGCAGCGACTGGACGGCCAGGTGCAGCGCCACCAGGGACGCGGAGCACGCCGTGTCCACCGTGACGGCCGGGCCCTCCAGGCCGAACACGTAGGAGAGCCGGCCGGAGACGACGCTGCTGGCGTTGCCTGTGCCGAGGTGGCCGCCGAAGTCGTCCTCGGCGTCGAGCGCCACCGTCAGATAGTCGGAGGCGTTCATGCCCGCGAAGACACCGGTCCGGCTGCCGCGCAGGGACGCGGGGTCGATCCCGGCCCGCTCGAACGCCTCCCACGACGTCTCCAGCAGCAGCCGCTGCTGCGGGTCCATCGCCATGGCCTCGCGCGGCGAGATCCCGAAGAACGCCGCGTCGAACCGGGTCGCGTCGCCCAGGAACCCACCCTCGCGGGTGTAGGTGGTGTCCGGGGTGTCCGGGTCGGAGTCGAACAGGTTCCGCAGGTCCCAGCCGCGGTCGGCCGGGAACTCCGTCTGCGCCTCGCCGCCGGAGGCCATGAGCTGCCACAGCTCCTCGGGGGTGCTGACACCTCCGGGGAAGCGGCAGCTCATGCCCACGATGGCGATCGGCTCATGAGCCTGGTCGTCGGCCTCCTGCAGCCGCCGGTGGGCGGCGGTGAGGTCGGTGGTGACCTTCTTCAGATATTCGCGGAGCTTGGCTTCGTTCGCAGTCGCCATGGACGTTCACCTATTCGCAATGCTCTTGATCGTCGGGGGGTCCGGATGAGGGTGCTGCCGCGCTTCAGCCGTTACCGAACCTCTTGTCGATGAAGTCGAAGAGCTCGTCGTCACTGACCTCTTCGAACGCTTCCGCCTCGGCGTCCGCCCCGGCGTCGTCCGCGGTGCGACGCACGTCGTTCCACTTCGCCAGCAGCGTCTGCAGGCGCACCGCGATGTTCGCATGCGCGGCCTCGTCCTCCGTCACCGAGACCAGTTCCTCCGGCGTCAGCGAGGACAGGCTGTTCTCCAACCGCTCCAGCTCCTCCAGTACGGGCACTCCGGGGCCCTCGGCCTCCGGCGCCACTTCCTGGCGCAGATGGCGCGCGAGCGCCACCGGCGTCGGGTAGTCGTAGACCAGCGTGGCCGTGAGCTTCAGCCCGGTGGCCGCGTTCAGCCGGTTGCGCAGCTCCACGGCGGTCAGCGAGTCGAAGCCCAGCTCCTTGAACGCTTGCTCGGCGCCCACCTGGTCCTTCGAGGCGTAGCCCAGAACGGCGGCCACCTGACGGCGGACCAGGTCCAGCACGGTCCGCTGCTGCTGGGCCTCCGACTGCCCGGCCAGCCGCTGGGCCAGGGTGCCCTCGCCGGTGTCCGCCACGGCCTCCGGGACGGCGGGGCCACCGGCCGCGGCGCGGCGCACCGGCGTGCGCACCAGGCCGCGGTAGAGCGGCGGCAGCTCCCCGGTGGTGGCGGCGGCGCGCAGCGTCGCCATCTCCAGCCGTACGGGCACCAGCACCGCCTCGTCGGGCACGGCGTGGGCCGCGTCGAACAGGGCGAGCCCCTCCTCCGCGGACAGCGGCAGCACCCCGCCGCGCGCCGCCCGCTTCTGGTCGGCCTCGCCGAGCCTGCCGCCCATGCCCCGCTCCTCGGCCCACATGCCCCACACCAGGGACAGCGCGGTACGGCCGGTGGCGCGGCGGTGGCCGGCGAGGGCGTCGAGGAAGACGTTCGCCGCCGCGTAGCCGCCCTGGCCCGCGCCGCCCAGCGTGCCGGCCGCGGCCGAGAAGAGCACGAAGGCGGACAGGTCCAGATCGCGGGTCAGCTCATGGAGGTTGACCGCCGCGTCGACCTTGGGCCGCAGCACCGTGTCCACCCGCTCGGGCGTCAGCATGTCGATGACGCCGTCGTCGAGGACGCCCGCGGTGTGCACCACGGCCGTCAGCGGACGGTCTGCCGGGATCGTGGCCAGCAGCCCGGCCAGCGCCTCCCGGTCGGCCGCGTCGCACGCGGCGACGGTGGCCCGCGCGCCCAACTCGGCGAGTTCCGCCACCAGTTCGGCCATGCCGTCGGCGGCGGGGCCGCTGCGGCTGGTCAGCAGCAGATGGCGGGCGCCGTACGCGGTGGCCAGATGGCGGGCGAAGAGCCTGCCCAGACCGCCGGTGGCGCCGGTGATCAGCACCGTGCCATCCGGGTCGATGGCCTTGGCGGTTCCGGTGGCGTTGACGACCTTGGCCGTCCCGGCCGCGCCGATGGCCATGGCGGTCCCGGCCACGCCGGGGGCCAGGGCGGTCCCATCCGCGCCGACGGTCTCGGCAGTCCCGGCCGCGCCGACGGTCTCGGCCGTCCCGGCCGCGCCGATGGCCATGGCGGTCCCGGCCACGCCGGTGGCCATGGCGGTCCCATCCACGCCGACGGTCTCGGCAGTCCCGGCCGCGCCGACGGCCATGGCGGTCCCGGCGGCACCGGTGGCCAGGGCGGTCCCATCCGCGCCGACGGTCTCGGCCGTCCCGGCCGCGCCAACGGCCCTGGCGGTCCCGGCGGCACCGGGGGCCATGGCGGTCCCATCCGCGCCAGCGGTCTCGGCAGTCCCGGCCGTGCCAACGGCCCTGGTGGCCGGGGTCGCCTCGGCCCTGGCCAGGCGTGGCGCGTACGCCGTCCCGGCGCGCAGCGCCAGCTCGGGCTCGCCCGAGTCCAGCGCCGCCGCGATCGCCGGGTACGACACCTCGCCGTCCACGTCCAGCAGGACGAACTGGCCCGGGTTCTCCGTCTGCGCGGACCGCAGCAGACCCCACGCCGGGGCGTGCACCAGGTCCGCCACCGCCGCGTCACCGGCCGCGGCGACCGCGCCACGGGTGACCACCACCAGCCGGGCCGCACCGGGCCGACCGCCGTTCAGCCACTCCTGGACCAGGGTCAGGACGCGGTGGGTGGCCGTGTGCGCACCGGCGGCGAGGCCGCCCTCCGCGGCGCCCGGCTCGGGCGGGAACGGCACCAGCACGGTGTCCGGCGCGGGCCCGCCCGCCTCGACCGCCGCGTTCAGCGATACGAGGTCGTCGTGGACCGTGGCACGGAACCCGGCCGTCTCCAGGGCCACGCTCAGCTTGAGCTCATCGCCGCCGATGACGGCGAAGCCCGCCGAAGCGGCCTCGGTGGGCGCCGCCACCGGCGCCCAGTCGATACGGAACAGCGACTCATGGCGGTCGGAGGCGGCCGCACCGGCGATCCGGTCCACCTCCAGCGCCCCGGTCACCAGCGCGTCCACCGACGCCACCGGCGCACCCGACTCATCGGCCGCCACCATCGACACCGCGCCGTCCTCGGTCAGCGCGAGCCGTACGCGCAGCGCCTCGGCGCCCACCGCGTACAGACTCACCCCACGCCAGGAGCGCGCCACCGCGGCACCGCCCGCGCCCAGCGCCAGCGGCTGCAACGCGCCGTCCAGCAGGGCCGGGTGCAGGGCGAAGCGGGCCGCCTCGGGCTGCCGCTCCTCCGCGATACGCACCTCCGCGAACACCTCCTCGCCACGCCGCCAGACGCGGCGCAGGCTCTGGAACGCCGGGCCGTGCAGCAGTCCGGCGCGCGCCATGCTCGCGTACAGCTCATCGGTGTCGACCGGCTCCGCGTCGGCGGGCGGCCAGACGGACAGCGGCTCGGCGCCGCCACCCGCAGGGGTGCCACCCGCAGGGGCCTCGGAGGCGGCCACACCGGCGGCGTGCCGGGTCCACGGCCGGTCCGCCTCCGAGCGCTCGTCACGCCCGTACACGGCCAGCGGACGACGACCGGCGTCGTCCGGCTCGCCGACCGACACCCGCAGCCGCACCCCGCCGCGCTCCGGCAGGACCAGCGGCTCGTCCAGGGTCAGCTCCTCCAGCAGCGCACAGCCCACATGGTCCCCGGCGCGCACCGCCAGCTCCACGAACGCCGAGCCCGGCAGCACGGCCGTGTCCGCGACCGTGTGGTCCGCCAGCCACCCGTGCGAGGCGAGCGACAGCCGACCGGAGAACACATACGCGTCCGCGTCGGGCAGTTCCACCGCCGCGCCCAACAGCGGGTGATCGGCCGAGCCGAGCCCCGCCGAGGCCACCTCGTCCAGGCTCAGCTGGGCGTCGACCCAGTACCGGCCGCGCTGGAAGGCGTACGTCGGCAGCGCGACCTTCCGCGCACCCGTACCGGCGAAGAACGCCTCCCAGTCCGGGGCCGGGCCACGGACGTACAGCCGGGCCAGCGCGCCCGTCACCGCCTCGGCCTCCGGCCTGCCCTTGCGCAGCGCGGGCAGCAGCTCGGCCGCGTCGGGCTCGGCCAGGCAGTCCTGCGCCATGGCGGTGAGGACACCGTCGGGGCCGAGCTCGACGTACGTGGTGACGCCTCGGGCTTCCAACGTCCGTACGCCATCGAGGAAACGGACCGCCTCGCGGACGTGGCGCACCCAGAAGTCGGCCGTCGTGATCTCCTCGGCGGAGACCACGCCACCGGTCAGGTTGGACACGATCGGGATACGCGGGGCCTCGTACGACAGCCCCTCGGCCACCTCGCGGAACGCCTCCAACATCCCGTCCATGCGCGGGGAGTGGAACGCGTGGCTGACCGTGAGCCGCTTGGTCTTGCGGCCCTGGGCCTCGAAACCGGCCGCGATCTCCAGAGCCGCGTCCTCATCGCCCGCGATGACCACCGACGACGGCCCGTTGAGCGCGGCGATCGACACCCGCTCGGTGAGCAACGGCGCGACCTCGTCCTCGGACGCCTGGATGGCAATCATCGCGCCACCGGCCGGGAGCTCCTGCATCAGCCGGCCACGCGCCGCGACCAACTTCGCCGCATCCGCCAGCGAGAGCACATCCGCCACATGTGCAGCGGCCAGCTCACCGATCGAGTGCCCGGACAGGAAGTCCGCCTTCAGACCCCACGCCTCGACCAACCGGAACAGCGCCACCTCGACCGCGAACAGCGCGGGCTGAGTGAAACCCGTCTGATCCAGCGCGGAGGCGTCCTCCCCGAACAGCACATCCCGCAGCGGCCGCTCCAGGTGCGCGTCCAGGTGGGCGCACACCTCGTCCAGCGCGTCCGCGAACACCGGGAAGGCGTCGTACAGCTCACGGCCCATGCCGAGCCGCTGGCTGCCCTGTCCCGTGAACAGGAACGCCACCTTGCCACCGGTCACCGAGCCCTCGACCAGGCCCGGCACCTCGGACTCGCCCCGCGCCAGCGCCGCGAGACCCGTCAGCAGCCCGGCCCCGCTGTCCGCGGTGAGCACGGCCCGGTGGTCCAGGGCGGCGCGGGTCGTGGCCAGCGAGTAGGCCACATCGGTGGCGTCCGGAGCGGTCTCGCCGCCGAGGTGGGCCAGGAGCCGTTCGGCCTGACCGCGTACGGCGGCCGGGGACTTGCCCGACAGCACCCACGGCACCGTCGACAGCTCCACCGCCGGAGCGGCGGCCGGGCTCTCCTCCGGTTCCGGGGCCTGCTCCAGCAACGTGTGCGCGTTGGTGCCGCTGATGCCGAACGCCGACACCGCCGCCCGGCGCGGACGGCCGGTCTCCGGCCACTCCCGCGCCTCGGTCAGCAGCTCCAGCTCACCGGCGGACCAGTCGACATGCGGGGTCGGCTCGTCCACGTGCAGCGTCGGCGGCAGCACACCGTGGCGCAGCGCCAGCACCATCTTCATCACACCGGCGACACCGGCCGCGGCCTGCGTGTGCCCGATGTTGGACTTGATGGAGCCGAGCCACAGCGGTCGGCCCTCCTCGCGGTCCTGGCCGTAGGTGGCCAGCAGCGCCTGCGCCTCGATCGGGTCACCCAGCGTCGTACCGGTGCCGTGGGCCTCGACCGCGTCCACCTCGGACGCCGACAGACCCGCACCCGCCAGCGCCTGCCGGATCACCCGCTGCTGCGAGGGACCATTCGGCGCGGTGAGGCCGTTGCTGGCGCCATCCTGGTTGATCGCGGAGCCGCGCACGACCGCCAGCACCTCATGACCGTTGCGCCGGGCATCCGACAGCCGCTCCACGAGCAGCATGCCCACACCCTCGCCCCAGCCGGTGCCATCCGCACCCGCCGCGAACGCCTTGATCCGGCCGTCCGCAGCCAGCCCACGCTGACGACTGAAGTCCACGAACGAACCCGCCGTCGACATCACCGTCACACCACCGGCCAACGCCAATGAGCACTCACCCGCACGCAACGCCTGAATCGCCCAGTGCAACGCCACCAACGACGATGAACACGCCGTGTCCACCGTCACCGCCGGGCCTTCCAGGCCCAGCGCGTACGACACCCGGCCCGACATCACACTCGCCGCGTTACCCGTCCCCATGAAGCCATCGCCGCCGTCCGGCGAGTGGAGGACGAGCGACATGTAGTCCTGGCCGTTGGTGCCCGCGAACACGCCGACCTGCTGGCCGCGCAGCGTGGTCGGATCGATCCCGGCCCGCTCGAACGCCTCCCAGGACGTCTCCAGCAGCAGCCGCTGCTGCGGGTCCATGGCCAGCGCCTCACGCGGCGAGATGCCGAAGAACGCCGCGTCGAAGTCCCCGGCGTCCGCCAGGAATCCGCCCTCGCGGACATAGCTGGTGTGCTCGGTGGCCGAGTCCGGGTCGTACAGCGCCTCCAGGTCCCAGCCACGGTCGGCCGGGAAGCCCGTCACCGCGTCCTGCCCGGAGACCAGCAGCCGCCACAGCTCCTCCGGCGACCGCACACCGCCCGGGAAGCGGCAGCTCATCCCGACGATCGCGATGGGATCGTCGGCGACGGCCACCGCCGTGGACGGCACACCGGCCACCGTGTCGGCCGCGCTCTCGTCGCCCAGGATCTCCGTACGGAGATGGGCGGCGAGTGCCGAGGACGACGGGTAGTCGTACACCAGGGTGGGCGGCAGCCGCAGCCCGGTCACGGTGTTCAGCCGGTTGCGCAGCTCCACCGCCGTCAGCGAGTCGAAGCCCAGGTCCCGGAAGGCCCGGTCCGCCTCGACTGCCTCCGCGTCGGAGTGGCCCAGCACATCGGCCACGGCCGAGCGCACCAGGTCCAGCAGCATCCGCTCGCGCTCCGCCGCCGGGACCCCCGCGAACCGCTGGGTCAGCGAGGACTCGTCCGCGCCGCCACCGGCCGTACGGGCCGTACGCCCGCCCTCGGCGTCCAGCGCCGTACGCGCCTCGGGCAGCTCCAGCAGCAGCGGGCTCGGCCGGGAGGCGGTGAAGCCGGGGGCCAGCCGCTCCCAGTCGATGTCCGCGACCGTCACCGCGGTCTCGTCCAGGTCCAGGGCCCGCTGCAGCGCGGCGATGGCCAGGTCCGCCGCCATCGGCGGCACCCCGGCGCGGCGCATGCGCTGCTCCAGCGCGTCGTCCGCGGCCATTCCGCCCTCGGCCCACGGGCCCCAGGCCACCGAGGTGGCGGGCAGGCCCTCGGCCCGGCGGCGCTCGGCGAGCGCGTCCAGGAAGGCGTTGGCGGCGGCGTAGTTGGCCTGACCGGCGGCGCCGATCGAGCCCGCGAACGAGGAGAACAGGACGAAGGCCGTCAGGTCCAGGTCCCGCGTCAGCTCGTGCAGATTGGCCGCCGCGTCGGCCTTGGCGCGCAGGACGGTGGCGAAGCGCTCGGGGGTCAGCGACTCCAGAACGCCGTCGTCCAGCACCCCGGCCGCGTGCACCACGGCCGTCAGCGGCAGTTCGGCCGGGAGCCCGGCCACCAGCGCGGCCAGCGCCTCACGGTCGGCGGCGTCGCAGGCGGCGACGCTGACCCGGGCGCCCGAGGCGGCGAGTTCGTCCCGCAACTCGGCCGCGCCCGGGGCGTCGAGGCCACTGCGGCTGGTGAGCACCACGTGTTCGGCGCCCTTGTCGATCAGCCAGCGGGCCACATGCGCGCCCAGCGCGCCCGTACCGCCCGTCACCAGCACCGAACCCGCGCCCGGCCGCCAGTCGCGGCCACGCTCGGTCTTGGCAGTCGTGGCGGTCTTGCCAGTCTTGGCGGTCCTGGCCGTCCTGGCAGCGGTCTCGGCGGCCCGGGTCAGCCGGCGGCCGAAGACACCGGAGGCGCGCACCGCCACCTGGTCCTCGCCCTCGCCACCGGCCAGCACGCCCGCGAGCCGGGACAGCGCACGGTCGTCCACCGTCTCCGGCAGATCGACCAGACCGCCCCACCGCTCGGCCAGTTCCAGGGCCGCGACCCGGCCCAGGCCCCAGACCCGCGCCTGCCACGGGTCCACCGGACCGTCCGCCCGGCCGGTCGAGACCGCGCCGCGCGTGGCGACCCACAGCGGCGCGTCCACGGCCAGATCGCCCAGCGCCTGCGTCAGGGCGGCCGTGCGGAGCAGCCCGTCGGCCCCCTCCGTCAGGGACGGCAGCGCGATCACCCCGGCCACCGGCGCGTCGGCGACCGCCTCGCGCAGCAGCTCGGCCATGCCCGTACGGTCTTCGGCGGTCAGCTCGACCGTTCGCACCTCGGCGCCGCGTGCGGCCAGCGTCCGTACGACACCCTCGGCCAGTGCGCCGTCCGCCCCGCCGTCCGTCGCGTCGGCCGGGGCGACGACCAGCCAGCGGCCGGTCAGCGTCCCCTCGGCGCGGGCGGCCACCGGCTTCCAGGTCACCTGGTAGCGCCAGGCGTCCACGGTGGACCGCTCGCCCTGGCGGCGCCGCCACGAGGACAGCATCGGCAGGACGGCGCCCAGCGACGAGAGCGCGTCGGCGTCCGCGTCCTCGGACTGGAGCGTCCCGGCCAGGGCCTCCAAGTCCTCGCGCTCGACGGCCTCCCAGAACCGCGCGTCCACGGAATCCATGGCCGCGACGGCCTCGCGGACCTCCTCCGGGTTCTCGACCCAGAAGCGCTGCCGCTGGAAGGCGTAGGTCGGCAGCTCGACCGCGCGGGCTCCGGTACCGGCGAAGAACGCCGCCCAGTCCAGGGTCAGCCCCCGCGTGTGCAGCGCGGCGAGCGCCGCCGTCAGCGCCACCGGCTCGGTACGCCCCTTGCGGAGCGCCGGGACGAAGGCGGCGGCATCGCCCGACACGCACTCCTGGGCCATGGCGGTGAGCACACCGTCGGGGCCCAACTCGACGTAGGTGGTGACGCCCTGCGTTTCCAACGTCCTTACACCATCGAGGAAACGGACGGCCTCGCGGACGTGGCGCACCCAGAAGTCGGCGGTCGCGATCTTCTCGGCGGAGACCACATTCCCGGTGAGGTTGGAGACGATCGGGATACGCGGGGCCTCGTACGTCAGCCCCTGTGCCACCTCGCGGAACGCGTCCAACATGTTGTCCATGCGCGGCGAGTGGAACGCATGGCTCACGGTGAGCCGCTTGGTCTTACGACCCTGCGCCTCGAAACCGGCCGCGATCTCCAGCGCCGGGTCCTCGTCACCCGCGATGACCACCGACGTCGGGCCGTTCAGGGCGGCGATCGAGACGCGCTCGGTAAGCAGCGGCGCCACCTCGTCCTCCGACGCCTGGACGGCAATCATCGCGCCGCCCGCAGGCAGCTCCTGCATCAAACGGCCACGCGCAGCCACCAACTTCGCGGCATCCGCGAGCGAGAGCACACCCGCCACATGCGCGGCGGCCAACTCACCAATGGAGTGCCCGGAGAGGAAATCGGGCCGCAGCCCCCACGCCTCCGAAACCAGCCGGAACAACGCCACCTCGACCGCGAACAACGCGGGCTGAGTGAACCCCGTCTGATCCAGCGCATCGGCGTCATCCCCGAACAGCACCGGCTTCAACGGCCGTTCAAGGTGCTGGTCCAGCTCATCGCACACCTCGTCCAGCGCCTCCGCGAACACCGGGTAGGCGTCGTACAGCTCACGCCCCATCCCCAGCCGCTGGCTGCCCTGCCCCGTGAACAGGAAGGCCACCTTGCCGCCCTCGGCCACCGTTCCCTGGATCAGCCCGGCCGCCGACTCGCCACGCGCGAGCGCCTCCAGGCCGGACAGCAGCCCGGCGCGGTCCTCGCCAACGACCACCGCGCGCCGCTCAAGCGCCGCCCGGCCCGTCGCCAGCGAGTGGCCGACGTCCGTGGTGTCCAGCTCGGGGTGGGTGGCGAGGTGGGCGAGGAGCCGTTCGGCCTGGCCGCGCAGGGCGGCCTCGGACTTGCCCGAGAGCGCCCACGGCACCGTCGGCAGCTCCGCCACCGGACGACCGGTCGCGGGGGTCTCCTCCGGAGCGGGGGCCGGGGGCTGCTCCAGGATGGTGTGGGCGTTCGTACCGCTCACGCCGAACGACGAGATGGCCGCCCGGCGGGGCCGGTCGAGCTCCGGCCACGGCCGGGCCTCGGTCAGCAGCTCGAGATCGCCCGCCGCCCAGTCCACATGCGGGGTGGGCTCGTCGATGTGCAGGGTCCGCGGAAGCACCCCGTGACGCATCGCCATGATCATCTTGATGATGCCCGCGACACCCGCGGCGGCCTGGGTGTGGCCGATGTTGGACTTCAGCGAGCCCAACCACAGCGGCTGCCCCTCCGGCCGGTTGCGGCCGTAGGTGGCGAGCAGGGCCTGGGCCTCTATCGGGTCGCCCAGCGTCGTACCCGTGCCGTGCGCCTCCACCACATCGACATCGGCGGTGGTGAGCCGGGCGCTGGTGAGCGCGTCACGGATGACGCGCTGCTGGGACGGGCCGTTGGGCGCCGTCAGGCCGTTGGAGGCGCCGTCCTGGTTGATGGCGGAGCCCCGCACGATCGCCAGCACGCGGTGGCCGTTGCGCCGCGCGTCCGACAGCCGCTCGACGAGCAGCATGCCCGCGCCCTCGGCCCAGCCCGTGCCGTCCGCCGAGGCGGCGAAGGACTTGCAGCGGCCGTCGGTGGAGAGCCCCTGCTGGCGGCTGAAGTCGATGAACGTGTCCGGGGTGGCCATGACGGTCACACCACCGGCCAGCGCCAGCGAGCACTCACCGTTGCGCAGCGCCTGCGCGGCCAGGTGCAGCGCCACCAGCGACGACGAACACGCCGTGTCGATGGTGACAGCCGGGCCCTCGAGACCGAAGGTGTACGCCACCCGGCCCGAGGCGATGCTGCCCGCGCCGCCGGTGCCGAGGTAGCCCTCGAGCCCCTCGGGGACGGCGGTCAGCCGGGTCAGATAGTCGTGGTACATGACGCCCGCGAACACACCGGTCTTGCTGCCGCGTACGGCCGCCGGGTCGATGCCCGCGCGCTCGAACGCCTCCCATGAGGTCTCCAGCAGCAGCCGCTGCTGCGGGTCCATCGCCATGGCCTCGCGCGGGTTGATCCCGAAGAAGTCCGGGTCGAAGTCGGCGGCGTCGTGCAGGAAGCCGCCCTCGCGGGTGTAGCTGGTGCCCACCTGGTCGGGGTCGTCGCTGTAGAGCGCGTCGAGGTCCCAGCCACGGTCCACGGGGAAGTCGGAGATGGCGTCGGTGGCGCCGATGACGAGCTGCCACAGCTCCTCGGGGGTAGTGACCCCGCCCGGGTAGCGGCAGCTCATACCGACGATGGCGATCGGATCGTCCTCGGTGACGGCCGCCACCGGGACCGGGGTGTGCACCTCCGCCGACTCCTCGCCCACCAGCTCGGTCCGCAGATGGCGGGCCAGGACCTGCGGGTCCGGGTAGTCGAAGATGAGCGTCGCGGGCAACCGCAGCCCGGTGACCGTGTTGAGCTGGTTGCGCAGCTCGACAGCCGTCAGCGAGTCGAAGCCCAGGTCCTTGAACGCCCGCCCGGAGCCGATGGTCTCCGCGCCCGCGTAGTCGAGCACGGTCGCCACCTGCGCCCGGACCAGATCCAGCAGCAGCCGCTCCTGCTCAGCCGTGCTCAGCCCGGCGAGCCGTGCGGCAAGCCCGGTCTCGCCGCCCGCCGCGACCGCGTCCACCGCGCGCCGCGCCGGGCCCCGCACCAGGCCGCGCAGCAGCGGCGAGACGGCGGGCTGGTTGCGCAGTGCCGCGAGGTCCAGGCGCATCGGCACCAGCGACGCCTCGTCGACGGTCAGCGCGGCGTCGAAGAGCCGCAACCCCTCGGCCACCGGCAGCGGGGGCACTCCGGCCCGCCGCATCCGGGTGATGTCGGCCTCGTCCAGGGTGTCGCCCATGCCACCACCGGCCCACAGGCCCCACGCCAGCGCGGTGGCCGGCAGGCCCTGGGCGGCGCGGTGCTGGGCGAGGGCGTCCAGGAAGGCGTTGGCGGCCGCGTAGTTGCCCTGCCCCGGGCCGCCGAACACACCGGCGGCCGAGGAGAACAGCAGGAACGCCGACAGGTCGAGGTCCCGGGTCAGCTCATGCAGGTTCCAGGCCGCGTCCGCCTTCGGGCGCAGGACGTGGTCGACGCGCTCGGGGGTGAGCGAGCCGATCACACCGTCGTCCAGCACACCGGCCGTGTGCACGACCGCCGTCAGCGGGTGCTCGGCGGGGATGGCGGCGAGGGCCGCGGCGAGCGCGTCCCGGTCCGCCACATCACATGCCGCCCAGCGCACCTCGGCGCCCAACTCGGCCAGTTCGGTTGCGAGTTCACTCGCACCCGGCGCCTCGCCGCCGCGACGGCTCGCCAGCAGCAGATGCCGTACGCCACGCTCGGCCACCAAGTGGCGGGCGAACAGGCCGCCCAGTGAACCGGACGCGCCGGTGACCAGCACCGTGCCGTCCGGGTTCCACTCCGGGGCCTCGCTGTCGGCCACCGACGCGGCGCGGGCCAGGCGTGGCGTCTTGAGGACGCCCTCCCGCACCGCGGCCTCGGCCTCGCCGCTCGCGAGCACGGCGGGCAGCGCGGCCCGCGAGTCGTCATGGCCGTCGAGGTCGATCAGGACGAAGCGGTCCGGGTTCTCGGACTGGGCGGAGCGGACCAGACCGCGTACGGCGGCGCCCGCGAGGTCCGCCACCGGCTCACCAGTCTCGGTGGCCACGGCCCCCGAGGTCAGCAGGACCAGACGGGAGTCCGTGAAGCGGTCGTCGGCCAGCCAGGACT
>NZ_JAAAYH010000430.1:0-7498 GCF_018035285.1 Streptomyces sp. MK37H
TCCGCGGTGACCGGCTGCTCGGGGGCATTCTTCTCGGCGATCTCGGCACCGTCGGCGCGCTCGCCCGCACCTGGGAGAGCGACGAGCCGCTCCCCGCCACTCCCTTGCTCCACCTGTTGACCAACGATGGAGGGTCCTGACGATGAGCGCATCGAATCCCCAGAACGCCGAAACCGCCGAAACCGCCGTCCCCACCATCGTGCTCGTCGGCCACGGCATGGTCGGCCAGCGGTTTCTCGAAGCGCTGGCCGACCGGAAGGTCACGGAGACCGCCCGCGTCGTCGTGTTCTGCGAAGAGCCCCGCCCCGCCTATGACCGCGTCCAGCTGACCTCGTACTTCTCCGGGCGCACCCCGGACGAGCTCTCCCTCGTCGAGGACGGCTTCATGGCGCGGCACGGCATCGAGTTCCATCTGGGCGACCCGGCCCAGGCCATCGACCGCGACGCCCGCACCGTGACCAGCCGGTCCGGGCTGACCATTGCCTACGACACGCTCGTGCTGGCCACCGGCTCGTACCCGTTCGTCCCGCCCGTGCCCGGCAAGGACAGCGACGGTTGCTTCGTCTACCGGACCGTTGAGGATCTGCTCGCGATCGAGGAGTACGCGAAGGACCGCTCGTCCGGCATCGTCGTCGGCGGCGGGCTGCTCGGCCTCGAAGCCGCCGGCGCGCTCAAGGGGCTCGGGCTCACCACTCACATCGTGGAGTTCAACCCGCGCCTGATGGCCATCCAGGTGGACGAGGGCGGCGGCGCCGCGCTGCGCCGCACGGTCGAGGACATGGGCCTGATCGTGCACACCGGTGTCGGCGGTAAGGAGATCACGGCGGACGGCGACGGCGCGGTCACCGCCATGACGCTGTCCGACGGCTCGTCCATCGACGCCGACCTCGTCATCTTCTCGGCGGGCGTGCGCCCTCGCGATCAACTGGCCCGGGACTGTGGCCTGGACGTCGGCGAGCGCGGCGGCATCGCGGTGGACGAGACGTGCCGTACCAGCGATCCGGCGGTGTATGCGATCGGCGAGTGCGCGCTGGCCGCCGACGGCCGGGTGTACGGGCTGGTCGCGCCCGGCTATGAGATGGCCGAGGTGGCCGCGGACGCCATCGCCGAAGACGCCGTCGCGGGCAACGCCATCACCGGCGACGCCATCGCGGGCAACACCGCCACCAGCGGCTTCCGCGGGGCCGACACCTCCACCAAGCTCAAGCTCCTCGGCGTCGACGTGGCCAGCTTCGGCGACGCCCACGGCACCGCCGACGGCTGTCTGGACGTCGTCTACTCCGACTCCCGTACGGGCGTCTACAAGAAGCTCGTGGTGGGCGCCGACGGCGCCCTCCTCGGCGGGGTGCTGGTCGGCGACGCCGAGGCGTACGGCATGCTGCGCCCCCTCACCGGCTCGGTGCCGCCCGTAAGCCCCGAACAGCTCGTCCTCCCGGCGGGGGTGGGCGCGCCCGCCGCCCTCGGCCCCTCCGCGCTGCCGGATGAGGCGGTCATCTGCAACTGCCACAACGTCACCAAGGGCGCGATCCGTTCGGCCGTCACCGACCACCACTGCACCACCGTCCCGGAGGTGAAGAAGTGCACCAAGGCGGGCACCGGCTGCGGCAGCTGCGTCAAGGCGCTCACCTCGCTCGTCAACGACGAGCTGGAGGCGAGCGGGGTCAGCGTGGACAGGGGGCTGTGCGGCTGCTTCGCCTACACCCGCGCCGAGCTGTACGAGATCGTCCGCACCCTGCGCATCACCACCTACGCCCAGCTGCTGGACAGCCACGGCCGGGCGGAGGCCCGGGAGGGCGACGGCTGTGAGGTGTGCAAGCCCGCCGTGGCCTCGATCATCGCCTCGCTGGCCCCCACCCTGGGCGCGAGCGGCTACGTCCTGGACGGCGAGCAGGCGGCCCTCCAGGACACCAACGACCACTTCCTGGCCAATCTCCAGCGCAACGGGTCGTATTCGATCGTCCCCCGGATCCCCGGCGGGGAGATCACCCCGGAGAAGCTGATCGTGATCGGCGAGGTGGCCCGCGACTTCGGGCTCTATACGAAGATCACCGGAGGTCAGCGGATCGACCTCTTCGGCGCCCGGGTGGACCAGCTCCCGCTGATCTGGACGCGGCTGGTGGAGGCCGGTTTCGAATCGGGCCACGCGTACGGCAAGGCGCTGCGCACCGTGAAGTCGTGCGTGGGCCAGACCTGGTGCCGCTACGGAGTGCAGGACTCGGTCCGGATGGCCATCGACCTGGAGCTGCGCTACCGGGGGCTGCGCTCACCGCACAAGCTCAAGTCGGCCGTCTCGGGGTGTGCCCGCGAATGCGCCGAGGCACGCGGCAAGGACTTCGGCGTGATCGCCACGTCCAACGGCTGGAACCTGTACGTGGGCGGCAACGGCGGGGCGGACCCGCGCCACGCCGATCTGCTCGCCCAGGACCTGGACGACAAGGAGCTGATCCGGCTCATCGACCGGTTCCTGATGTTCTACATCCGCACCGCGGACCGTCTGGAGCGCACCTCGGCCTGGCTGGAACGGATCGAGGGCGGCCTGGACCACGTCCGCGAGGTGGTGGTCGAGGACTCACTCGGGCTGTGCGCCGAGCTCGAGGCGATGATGGCCGACCATGTGAACGGCTACCGCGACGAGTGGGCCGAGACCCTGGGCGACCCGGAGCGGCTGCGGCGCTTCGTCTCCTTCGTCAACGCGCCGGGCGCGCCCGACCCGACGGTGAAGTTCGTGCCCGAGCGCGACCAGGTCAAGCCGGACCTGACGATCCTGTCCGGCCCCACCCTCCCCGTCCGTACTCTCGAAGGGACTGCCAGCCGATGACCATGGCACCCGAGCGGACCGCGGTCCGCGTGGAACTCCTCGTCGACCAGCGGTGGTTCACCGTCTGCGAGCTGACCGACCTCACCCCCGGGCGCGGGGTGGCCGCCCTGCTGCCGGACGGCGCCCAGGTGGCGGTCTTCCTCGACCGCTCGGGGCGTGTGTACGCGATCGGCAACCGCGACCCGTTCACCGGGGCGTATGTCCTCTCCCGGGGGCTGCTGGGCTCGGCGGGCGGGCGGCCGTTCGTCGCCTCCCCGCTGCTGAAGCAGCGCTTCGACCTGGAGACGGGACGGTGCCTGGACGACGAGGGGGTCGTCGTCCAGGCGTATACGGCCCGGCGGGCGGCCGCTGACGGAATGTCAGCCAAGGTCGCGTGAGACCAGCACCCCGCACTGGACGGGGTCGCTCGCGCAGCCGGCCGTCCCGGCGGCGAGCACGCCCTTCGTCCCGGGGACGCCCGCGACGCCGAGCACCGTGGACATCTCGCTGTGCTCGGTGACGTCGGCGGGCAACTCCTCGGTCGCCCACGCCGTACCCGTCCAACGGGCCAGTACGGAGTGGGGGTTGCCCGGGGCCCAGCCGGCGATCCACGGCCGCCCGGCGCCGTCCGCGCCCGCGGCGTTCGCCTCGCCGACGGGGAGCGCGGGGAGCGACTGCCAGCGGCTGCCGGTCCAGCGGGTGGCCATGGTGGCCGTGGGCGACTGCGGGTCGTTGGTCTTCCCGACGACGTAGACCGAGTTACGGCCGGTGGCCACGGCGTGGTTGGCCACCCAGCTGGTCGGGTGCTCGCCGGGGGCCGGCACCTCGCGGACCGTCCAGCCGCTGCCGTTCCAGTGGTACAGCAGCGGTACGGACACCTCGCCGGTCATGGCGCTCGCGGTGACCCATACGTCGTCCGGGCCGGTGCCGGTGATGTCCCAGGGCTGCACCTGGCCACCACCGGGGGCGGCGGGGAGGGACACCTTCTGCCACGCGGAGCCGGTCCAGCGCTCCAGCCGGGAGACCTCGGTGCCGCCGTTCGGATCCCAGTCGAAACTGGTCAGCCAGGCCGACTTCGTACCGAACGCGGCCAGGTCGCCGACGAAGCTCAGCGACCCCTCCGCGGGGGCCGCGTGGCCGACCTTCGTCCACTTCGTGCCGTCCCAGTGCTGCAGCACGATCGGCGCGGAGGTGTTGTCGGCCAGGCTGCCGGCCGCCCAGGCGTCGTCGGGCGCGGCGGCGGCGACCTTCTCCAGCTGGGCGGGCCTGCCGTCGGTGGAGGCGGCGGGTACGTCCGTCCATGTGCCGCCGTTCCAGTGCCTGATCAGGGGGGCGGGCCCGTCGGCGCCGTCCGTCCTGCGGCCGACCGCCCAGGCGTCCTTGGCGCCGGTCGCGGCGACGTCCCAGAACTCCCTCGAGGCGGTCTCGCTCAACGGCGTCCGCAGCTTCCACGGGGTGTCGGCGCGGGCCGCCCGGTCGGCGGAGGCGCCGGTCGCGGCGTTCGCGGTGCCGGTCGCGGCGTTCGCGGGGGTGCCGAGGGTGGCGAGGGTGCCGAGTGCGACCGCGCACACCGCGACCGCTGTGCGCAGCCGCGTCCGGCGGGTTCCGGGCCGTCCTGCGGTTCTGTCCATGACGCTCCTTCTGCTCGGGTGGGGTTCTCAGAAGGAAATGGCCGCCGCCCGGCCGTTCTTACAGCTGGCCCCGACCGGTCATTCAGGGGTCTTCAACTGCCGGTCGGTCCACTCCGAATTCACCGTGGCGGTGTAGTTCACCACCGTGCCCGCCGTGAGCCCCGCCTCGGCGGCCTTCGCGTTCGGCTTGGTCAGCACCTCCTGGTCGGACAGCAGGGCCCCGGTCGCCGGGTCCACGATCAGCTCCGACCGCGCGGTCCCGTAGTCGGGCCGGCCGGTCGCGGGCAGGGCGAAGCCGACCCCCTTACGGCCCAGCGGGTCGGTCACCTCGCCGAGCGACCGGATGCCCGGCAGATCCGCGATGACGCGGTACGCGGCGGCCCGTACCTCGGGCCTGACCGGGAGGCCGATCAGGTTGGCCGCCTGCCGCCACATCCACTCGGTGCGGCCGGAGATCTCGCCTCCGCGGTCCTCCTCGTACAGGTCCGCCAGCACCTCCCTCAGCTTCGCGCTGTCGCCGGGGAGTTTCCGCAGCTCCGCGTAGCTCACATTGCGTGCGCCGAGGGCGGCGATCTTGTCGCCGCCGTTGATCCGATCCACCGTCGGCCGCTTCCTCTCCCCCGTCTCCAGCCGCAGACCGAGCTTGCCGCCCGACCCGGGTGCGGCGAGCGTCAGGTCCTTCGGCGATCCGGCGGCCCGCCAGCGCGCCGTGTCGCGCTCGGTGCGGGGCTCGGTGGTGGCGTCGATCCCCGAGATCCACAGGCTCCGCGTACCGGGCCGCACCCCGAAGGACCACCGCGATGTCTCGGAGGAGACCACCGCGAAGGTCGACTCGGACGCGGAGGCGACGCCGATCCAGGACGACCGCGTGGTCGTCTGCCAGTACGTGCCCTCGTCCGCCGTGCGATCCACCCGGGCGGCCACGTTGAGCAGCGCCAGGCGGCCGCTCTCGGGAGTGTGCCGGGGGCCGTCCGTGGTGGGTCCTGCGGTGGCGCGGGAGCCGCGGGCGTCCCGGGTGCCGGAGCCGCCCTCCGGCAGGGTGGCGACGAGCACCCCGGCCGCGGCCGCCGTCGCGGCGACGGGCAGCGCCCACCGCCAGGTGAACGGCCGGGCGGACCGGGACGCCGTCCGCGGCTCCGGCGGGCCGGCCAGGATGGCGATCAGGTCGTGCCGGGCGCGTTCGGAACCGGCCAGGTGGTCCGGGTCGAGCTCCGGGGGCCGGGCGTCCGCCAGCGTCTTCATGACATCGGGCCGCTTGCGTGCCATGTCAGTGCTCCTTCACTGTCATTTTCGGGCGGGAGTCGCGAGGGTCGCGAGAGGGTCCGACCGCGTCCACGGCCCGCTCCAGCCGCCGTCTGGCCCGGTGCAGCCGCACCGAGAACGTGGCGGTGGAGCAGCCCAGGACGCGTGCCGCCTGTCTCGGGCCGAGCCCGTGCCAGGCGACCAGCGTCAGCAGTTCGCGGTCGGCGGCGGACAGCCCCGCCAGCGCCTGCAGCGCCACCGCGCGCTCGGTCACCCCCGCGGCCACGTCCTCGACCTGGGCGCCGGAGGTGATGATGCGCTGGGCCTCCTGAGCGGCCAGGGCGTACTGCCTGCCGTCGCGGCGCCACAGCTCGCGGGTCAGGTTGCGGGCCACGCCGAGCAGCCATGGCAGCGGTGGCGTGGGGATGTCCCGCATCCGCCGCCAGGCGACCGTGAAGGTCTCGCTGGTGATGTCCTCACCGACCTGCCGGCCCACCAGGCTGGTCGCGTAGGCCAGCACACGGGGATGACACTCCTCGTAAAGGTCCCGAAAGCGTTGGGCGTCGGTCACGCCGTCTCCTCATCTCGGCTCTCTCACCATGCAGTGGTCGAGGGCCGCGCTTTCTTACACCCGGGGAGAGGGGATTCCGGGCGGCGAGGTGCCCGGGACGATGGAGGCCGGCCGCGCGGCGCTGCGTAAGCTCAGGAGCTTCATGGGGACGTCCCTCTCTCGTCTCTTCACGTCTGATCCGGTTTTCCGGAAGACTTCTGCAAGGTTCCGAGGGCGTGCCCCCGGGAAGCGAGAGGCGGGGGTGGCTCCCGTCAACGGAGGAGGCGGACATGGCTACGGAGAGCAGGGGCACCGAGGGCGGCCCCCGGCCCAAGGTGACGATCACGGCCATCGCCCAGGAGGCCGGGGTGTCGGTGCCCACGGTCTCCCGGGTGGTCAACGGCCGTTCGGATGTCTCGCCCGAGACCCGGGCCCGGGTCGAGGACCTGCTGCGGCTCCACGGCTACCGCCGCCGCCAGAGCGCGCCCGGCGATCGCGCCGCCCTGGTGGACCTGGTCTTCAACGACCTGGACAGCCCCTGGGCGGTGGAGATCATCCGGGGCGTGGAGGACGTCGCGCACCAGGACGGGGTGGGCACGGTGGTCTCGGCGATCCACGGCCGCGCGGGCTCGGCCCGGCAGTGGCTGAAGAATCTGCGGGCCCGCGCCTCGGACGGGGTGATCCTGGTGACGTCCGTACTGGAGCCGGTGGTCCACGAGGAGCTGCGACGGCTGAACGTGCCGATCGTGGTCGTCGACCCGGCCGGTTCCCCGGCGCTGGACGCGCCCACCGTGGGGGCCACCAACTGGGCGGGCGGCATGGCCGCCACCGAACATCTGCTGAGCCTCGGCCACCGCCGGATCGGCCTGATCGCCGGTCCGCCGCGGCTGCTGTGCAGCCGCGCCCGGCTGGACGGCCACCGCGCGGCGCTGGAGGCGGCGGGCGTGCCGTTCGACCCGGCGCTGGTGGCGCAGGGCGACTTCTACCACGAGTCCGGTTTCCACGGCTGCGACCAGCTGATGTCCGGTCCCACCCCGCCGACCGCCATCTTCGCGTCCAGCGACCAGATGGCCCTGGGCGCGATCGAGGCGCTGCGGCGGCGGGGGCTGCGGGTTCCGGAGGACGTGAGCATCGTCGGCTTCGACGACCTCCCCGAGGTCCGCTGGTCGGCGCCCCCGCTGACGACGGTGCGCCAACCGCTGGCGGACATGGGCAAGTTGGCCGCCCGTACGGTGTTGCGGCAGGCGCGGGGCGAGGAGATCGAGTCCCCGAGGGTCG
>NZ_JAAAYH010000431.1:0-7481 GCF_018035285.1 Streptomyces sp. MK37H
GCCGCGCTGGGCGCGCCCGCCTTCGCCTGCACCCCCGATCTCTTCCCGGAAGTGATGGCCGCGGCCATCGAACGACGCCAAATGCCTATACCGGACATGACGATGCATCAGTGATCCGGGGCTTGCGCCGACCCCTGTGGGTCGTGCAAGGATCATCCCCGTCGCCCAGGACGTGAATCCAGCCATCCGGTTGGCGATGTCGTCCTGTTCTGGCGGCCACAAGCCATAGCGCCACGCTTACGTGCCCGTTGTACGCCTCGTACTCAGGGAAGGTCCCGCTCGTGTCTGTCACGTCCGCCATGCCTGTCGCCGTGCGCCTGCCGCGCACGGTGGCCGCGCGGCGGGCGCTGCTGGCGGCGCTCTTCCTCGGCGGCTTCCTCGCCCTGGCGTTCCTCTTCGGCGGCAGTGCTCACGCCGCCGAGCGGAGCGACCAGGGCGCTGTCGTCGGCGCGACGAGCGAGCAGGCCGGGGACACCGGCGCCTCGGTCGACCGCTTCCACGTGTCCCGGCCGCTCGACTCCTCGGGTGTCGAGCGGGCGCGGCGGGAGGTGGAGCGGTACGCGCCGCCGGTGGTGACGCGCACCACTGACACGGCGGAGGACGTCGTACGGGAGACCGTGCGGCCCATCCAGGAGCCGGTCGAGCGGCAGGCGCAGAAGATCACCAAGCCGATAGGCGACCTGGTCGGCGACACCACCAGCGGTGAGCTGCCGGTGCGCCTTCCCGACGTCGGCATCGGTGACGCGATCGGCGTGGGCCCCCAGGACTCCATGGCGCACCACGGCCCGGCCGCCGAGCACCACGCGGCCAAGGCCGAGCCGGCGACCGTGCACAAGGCGGCGCCCGCGGCGCCGGAGCCGATGGGGCCCGGAGCACACGCCCAGGCCGTCCTCGCGCACTACGGCGCGGCCGTCTCCCACGACGGGCACGGGCCCGCCGTCCGGGCGGCCGTCTCCGGCACCGGTCCGGACGGTGGCGCCCCGGCGCCGCTGCCCCTTCCGCGGTCCCCGCTCGGGGCCACCTCCCAGTACACCGGCGACAGCGGCGCTTCCCGTGGTGGGAACACCCAGGCCGCTCTTCCGCCGTCCGGCGTGCCGTCCTTCGGGCTGAAGCCCGGTACGGTCCGCGCGGAGAGCTCGGCGCCGACGCGCGAGCGGTTCAACGAAGTCCTCGAATTCCCCGGCTAGGGCAGACCTCACCCCCGTCTGTTGAGACCTGCCGCGCGGGGGCGGGTCAGGTCTGCCCGTCCGAAACCTCTCTTGACTTTCGAAGGACTTCCTCCACCATGCGCAACAACCTTCGCCGCTCCATCCTCGTAGCCGCTGCCGCCACCGGTATCTGGGCCCTCGGCTCGGCCGCCGCCTCTGCCGCCGAGAACCCGGCCGTTCCCTCCACCGACGGTGTCACCAGCACCGTGGACGGCGTGACCAAGACGGTCGACGGTGTGACCGGCGGCGTGGCCGACACCTCCAAGGTGACCGACACCGCGAAGAAGACCGTGGACGGCGCCGCCTCCACCGTCGACGGCGTCACCGCCCCGGTGCGGGACCGCGTCCCCGGCGCCGAGAACCTGCCGCGGGTCTCGGATGTCACCAAGACCGTCGAGCACACCACCGACGGCCTGACCGGCGACGTCGCCGGCAAGCCGGGCAAGGTCGTCAAGAAGGCCCACAAGGCCGTCAAGGGCGTCGAGAAGACCGTCAAGAAGACCACCGACCTCGACCTGCCCACCGGCGAGGTCCCCGGCGTCGTGCCCAGCCTGCCCGGCCTCGGCTCGCTGCCCGACACCTCCACGCTGCCCACCGGCTCGCTGCCGAACGTCGACGGCGTCACGGGCCAGCTGCCCACCGAGCTCCCCGCCACCCCGAAGCTGCCCTCCGCCCCGGGTTCGGCCAATGACCTGCTCGCCTCCCTCTCCGGCGCCGGCATCCGCCCGGAGGAGCTGACCGGCAAGGTGCAGGGTGTCGTCGGCACCACCAAGCCGGTCGTCGACGGTGTGGCCTCGGACGTGCTGCCGCCCGCCGTGCACCGCCTCGTGGTCAAGGTCGTCCCGGTCGCCGAGCGGACCGTGGGTGACACCGGTGCGCTGGCCGACGACGCCGTGGCCCGCACCACCCCGTACGTGGACGTCGTGACCGGCAGCGCCGAGGGCTTCGCGCTGGGCACCGGCTCCAACGTGGTTCCGGCCGCCCAGGACACCGTCGACCGCCTGGTGCCGGTCGTGGTGAGCGTGCCGTCCACCGCCGTTCCGTTCGCGCAGGACGTGGCGGGCACCACCGTGCCGTTCGCCCACGGGCTGGCCACCGGCGTGGTCGCGAACGCCCAGACCACCGTGGGGAACGCCAAGGACGGTGCGCTGAGCCTGCTCCCGGCGGTGCCCACCGACCTGGCCGACGTCGCCAACATCCCGGCCCTCCCGGTGCTGCCGGCCGACCTGCCGCAGCTCCCGGCCGACCTCCCGCAGGTTCCGGCTGAGCTGCCCCAGCTCCCGGCCGACCTGCCGCAGCTCCCCGCGGACCTGCCGGCCGTCCCGGCCGACCTGCCGCAGCTCCCCGCGGACCTGCCGGCCGTCCCGGCCGACCTGCCGCAGCTCCCGGCCGACCTCCCGCAGGTTCCGGCGGACCTGCCCTCCGTCCCGGTCCAGCTGCCGACCGTTCCGGGCACGCTCCCGACCGTCTGATCGCTCCGGCGGGCGTCAGACAGTCAGGCCGTGAAGGCCATGCAGGCTGCGAAACCGTAAAACCGTAAGGCAAGCGTCATCGACCGGGCAGCCCTCGTTGGGGAGGGGGCTGCCCGGTTGTCGTACGGAGATAGATGGAAACGGTCGCGATCTGTGACCGTAATCACCGCTCCAGTGTGATCTGCGATTTAGGGCCGCACGGCCCACGGAGATAACCTGCGAGACGGACATGCCGCGTACCCGGCGAACGTGTGCCGCCCTCGTTATAGATCGCGTCCTCACGCTGCCCCCGCGGCACGCCCGCGCTGATAACGACCGCGAAATCCATGGAAAAGGGACGGACGCGCGTGGACCTGTTCGAATACCAGGCGAAGGACCTCTTCGCCAAGCACGGTGTACCGGTGCTGGCCGGTGAAGTCATCGACACGCCTGGGGCGGCGCGCGAGGTGGCCGAGCGACTGGGCGGCCGCGCGGTCGTCAAGGCGCAGGTCAAGACGGGCGGCCGCGGTAAGGCGGGCGGCGTCAAGCTGGCCTCCGACCCGGATGACGCCGTCGAGAAGGCCGGCCAGATTCTGGGTATGGACATCAAGGGCCACACGGTCCACAAGGTGATGCTCGCCGAGACCGCGGACATCAAGGAGGAGTACTACGTCTCCTTCCTGCTGGACCGCACCAACCGCACCTTCCTCGCCATGGCCTCCGTCGAGGGCGGCGTGGAGATCGAGGTCGTCGCGGAGCAGAACCCCGAGGCGCTCGCCAAGATCCCGGTGGACGCCATCGAGGGCGTGACCCAGGAGAAGGCCGCCGAGATCGTCGCCGCCGCGAAGTTCCCGGCCGAGATCGCGGACCAGGTCGTCGCGGTCCTGCAGAAGCTGTGGACCGTCTTCATCAAGGAAGACGCCCTGCTCGTCGAGGTCAACCCGCTGGTCAAGACCGAAGACGGCAAGGTCATCGCGCTGGACGGCAAGGTCTCCCTGGACGAGAACGCCGCCTTCCGGCAGCCGGAGCACGAGGCGCTCGAGGACAAGGCCGCGGCCAACCCGCTCGAGGCGGCCGCCAAGGCCAAGGGCCTCAACTACGTCAAGCTCGACGGCGAGGTCGGCATCATCGGCAACGGCGCGGGTCTGGTCATGTCCACCCTCGACGTCGTCGCCTACGCGGGCGAGACCCACGGCGGTGTGAAGCCCGCCAACTTCCTCGACATCGGTGGTGGCGCCTCCGCCGAGGTGATGGCCAACGGTCTCGAGATCATCCTCGGCGACCCGGACGTCAAGTCGGTCTTCGTCAACGTCTTCGGCGGCATCACCGCCTGTGACGCGGTCGCCAACGGCATCGTCCAGGCCCTGGAGCTGCTGAAGTCCAAGGGCGAGGACGTCAGCAAGCCGCTGGTCGTGCGCCTCGACGGCAACAACGCGGAGCTGGGTCGCAAGATCCTCACCGACGCCAACCACCCGCTTGTTCAGCAGGTGGACACCATGGACGGCGCGGCCGAGCGTGCCGCCGAGCTGGCTGCGAAGTAAGGGACGAGGTCACCAGAAACCATGGCTATCTTCCTCACCAAGGAAAGCAAGGTCATCGTCCAGGGGATGACCGGGTCCGAGGGGCAGAAGCACACCCGTCGGATGCTTGCCTCGGGCACCAACATCGTCGGCGGCGTGAACCCGCGCAAGGCCGGCACCACCGTGGACTTCGACGGCGCCGAGATCCCGGTCTTCGGCTCCGTCAAGGAGGCCATCGACGCCACCGGCGCCGATGTCACGGTCATCTTCGTCCCGGAGAAGTTCACCAAGAGTGCGGTCATCGAGGCGATCGACGCCGAGATTCCGCTCGCCGTCGTGATCACCGAGGGCATCGCGGTCCACGACTCCGCCAACTTCTGGGCCTACGCGGGCAAGAAGGGCAACAAGACGCGCATCATCGGCCCGAACTGCCCGGGTCTGATCACGCCGGGTCAGTCGAACGCGGGCATCATCCCGGCCGACATCACCAAGCCCGGCCGGATCGGGCTGGTGTCGAAGTCCGGCACGCTGACCTACCAGATGATGTACGAGCTGCGGGACATCGGCTTCTCGTCCTGCGTGGGCATCGGCGGTGACCCGATCATCGGCACCACCCACATCGATGCCCTCGCCGCCTTCGAGGCCGACCCCGACACCGACCTGATCGTGATGATCGGCGAGATCGGCGGCGACGCCGAGGAGCGGGCCGCGGACTTCATCAAGGCCAATGTCACCAAGCCGGTCGTCGGCTATGTGGCGGGCTTCACCGCCCCCGAGGGCAAGACGATGGGCCATGCGGGTGCCATCGTCTCCGGCTCCTCCGGCACCGCCCAGGCGAAGAAGGAGGCCCTCGAGGCCGCGGGCGTGAAGGTCGGCAAGACCCCGTCCGAGACCGCGCGCCTGGCGCGCGCCGCGCTGGCCGGCTGACGCCGCCACGGCTCGATGCCGCGGGCCCGTACCACCCCATGGTGGTGCGGGCCCGCGGCGTTCCCGGGCGACGGATACCCGGGCGGAACGCGGCAAGCCACCCATCCGTTCCGCAACTCTATAAAAGACGCATAAGCGGACTAGCCGCGACACGGCGACCAAACCCTTGATGTAGGGATGAAACGGCTGTTATTGGCAGCATGGTCATGTGACGCAAACGACCGATCGCAGCCCGTCGGTGTCCGCACGCGACCGCTCAGCGCCCGGGCGCTCCTCCGCCATCAGGGAGGCGTTCCTCGGCGGGGTGGTCGCCGCGGGGCTCGGCCTCGGCACGCTCGCCGTGGTCGTACTGCTGCTGTGGATCACTTCCTCGTCCCCCGAGAGCAGCCCCGACGGAGCCCTGCATGTCGCCGCCGACCTGTGGCTGCTCGGCCATGGCGCCGACCTCGTGCGCACCGAGACGCTCTCCGGCCACACCGCGCCCGTCGGGCTGACCCCGCTGCTGCTCAGCGTGGTGCCGTGCTGGCTGCTGTACCGGGCCGCCCAGCACGCCGTCTACCAGGCGGAGCCCGACGAGGGCGAGGGGCAGTGGGTGCCCGAGGAGTCCGTCGTCGATCCGCGCACCGCCTTCGCCTGGGTGACCGGTGGCTATCTGCTGGTGGGCACCGCTGCCTTGGTGTACGCCTCGACCGGGCCGCTGCGTGTCGCTCCGCTCAGCGCGCTGCTGCATCTGCCGGTCGTCGCCGGGGCCATCGCCGCCGTCGGCGTGTGGACGGCCGACGGACGGTTCCCGCTCCGCCTGCCCGGACAGGTGAGCGAGAGACTGCGACGGCTCCCCGGCGCCGAACGGACCGTAAGGACAGCCGCGTCCCTGGCCGCGCGCAGCTGGTGCCGGCGCCGTCGGCTGACCGCCGCGCTACGGGCCGGGACCAGCGGTCTCGTCGTCCTGCTCGGCAGCGGTGCGCTCCTTACGGCGACGTCGATGCTGAGCCACGCGGGCGCCGTGCAGGTGACCTTCCTCAACCTCAGCGATGTGTGGTCGGGGCGGTTCGCGGTGCTCCTGGTGAGCCTGGCGCTGCTGCCGAACGCGATCGTCTGGGGCGCCGCGTACGGGGTCGGTGCGGGGTTCACGGTCGGCGGCGGCAGTGTGGTCGCGCCGCTCGGCATCACCTCCTACCCCCAGCTGCCGCACTTCCCCCTGGTCGCCGCGCTGCCCACGGACGGCTCCGGCGGGCCGCTGGTCTGGCTCACGGGGATCGCGGCCGGGGCGTCGGTGGCCTGGTTCATCGGGATCGCGGCGGTGCGGCGGCCCGGCAACGGCGAGCCCAGGCCGCCCTGGGGCTGGGCCGAGACGCTCGTGCTCGCCGCGCTGGCGGCGATCGGCTGCGCGGCCGCGATGGCGCTGCTGGCCGGGGTCTCGGGCGGACCGCTGGGCATCGGCATCCTCGCCGACCTCGGCCCGAGCTGGTGGCGCACGGGCATGATCACGCTGGCCTGGACGGGAGTGATCGGGGTGCCCGGCGCGATGGTGTTGCGCTGGTACCGGCTGTGCGTCCCCACCAGGGCCTCCTGGCCGGAGTGGAAGGCGGCGCGGGCGGAGCGCCGGACGTCCCGCGCACAGACCCGTACGGCGACCAGGGAGGCCCGTACGGAGGCCAGGGCCGCCCGTGCGGCGCGGGCCGCGGCCGAGGCGGAGGCGCGGGCGGCGGTACTGCCCACGGTGTCGCCCATGGAGTCCGCCGAGGTGCGGGAGGCGATGGCCGAGCCGTGGTGGCAGTGGCTGCGCCCCGGGGCCTCGGGCGCCGACCGCAAGCGGAACCGTAAGGCGGCCCCCGGCGCCGGTGCGGAGACGGGACGGGGGACCGGACACGAAACCGGTGTGGGCACGATGGCCGGGCTCGCGACCCCTGTGGGCACCCCGGGCGCTGCCGGGGCGGCCCGCCCGCGCCGCTGGGCGCTGAGCCGGAGGCGTGCCCCCGAGCCGCAGCAGCCCACCGGGTCCAAGACCGCCCCGAACCCCCTTCGCACGGAGCCTTCGCCGCCGCCGGACGACGCCCGCCGCGAACCGTAAGGCGGTCGGCAGGCGGGCGCGAACCGTAAGGCGGTCGGACAGGCGGGCGCGAACCGTAAGGCGGTCGGCAGGCGGGCGCGAGCCGTCCGCCGTGCGGGCTCGGCGCCGTCAGTCCTGCGTGCTCAGCAGGGGGCGGAGCTGCTCGGGGAGCAAGGTTTCGCAGTCGTGGCGCGAGGTCTGCGTAAGGGCGTCGTCCACGCAGGTGTAGTAGTCGCTGTAGACGACCTGGAAGCTGAACGTCGCCGCGACGATGGCGAGCGCGAGCCCGCCCGTCACCAGACCGCTGATCGCCGCCGTGGCCTGC